>NZ_JAIUIN010000019.1:0-115481 GCF_020165665.1 Mesorhizobium sp. BH1-1-4 | reverse complement strand
GCGTACACGCGATCCTCTTTCCTATGTCAGTTGCGGCGGTTTCTAGGTGGTTCCCCCACTCCGTCGCCGCTTCGCGGCGCCACCTCTCCCCCCTCCGGAGGGAGAGGAAAGGAGCCAGGGAACTCGACCTATCCAAGAGCCCCGTTACCCTCACACCTTGACCAGCTGCTCCACGCGGTCCTTCTGCCCAAAAATCCGCAAGTACCGCTCGATCTCCTTCTTGTCCCCCGTCGCCTTGGCCGGATTGTCGGAGAGCTTGACCGCCGGGCGGCCATTGGCTTCGGTCACCTTGCAGACCAGCGATATGGCGTCCAGGCTGTTGGTTTCGGTCGGCGCGCAGCCTTCGAAGTCGTTGGTCAGGTTGGTGCCCCAGCCGAAGGACATGCGCACCTTGCCCTTGAAGTGGCGGTAGGTCTCCTCGATGGTTTCGACCTCGAGCCCATCGGAGAAGATCAGCAGCTTCTGCCTGGGGTCCTTGCCCTTCTCGCGCCACCAGTCGATGATCTTTTCGCCGCCTTCGATGGGCGGAGCGCTGTCGGGACGGAAGCCCGTCCAGTCGGCGACCCAGTCCGGGGCGTCGCGCAGGAAGGAAGCGGTGCCGAAGGCGTCGGGCAGCACGATCAGCAGATTGCCGCCATAGTAGCGCTGCCAGTCCTGCAGCACCTTGTAGGGTGACTGCTTCAGCTCTTTTTCCGAATTGGCAAGTGCCGCAAACACCATCGGCAGTTCATGCGCGTTGGTGCCGAGCGCTTCGAGGTCGTTGTCCATGGCCAGAAGCACGTTGGAGGTACCGGTGAAGGCTTCGCCGATGCCTTCCTTCAGCGCCTCGACACACCAGCGCTGCCAGAGGAAGGAATGGCGCCGCCGGGTGCCGAAATCGGAAATGCGGATGCCGGGCAGCGCCTTCAGCCGTTCGGTCTTGGCCCACATCTTGGCCTTGGCGCGGGCATAGAGCACATCGAGCGCGAACGGACCGAAGGCCCGCATGGCCGCGCGCGAGCGCAATTCGTTGATGATGGCGAGCGCCGGGATTTCCCACAGCGTGGTGTACATCCACGGCCCGCTGAAGGTCAGCTCATACTGGCCGTCGCGCTTGGAGAGTTCGTAGTCGGGCAGCCGGAAGCCTTCCAGCCAGGCGAGGAATTCGGGCTCGAAAATCTGCTTGCGGCCGTAGAAATTGTTACCGCCCAGCCAGATCATCTCCTTCTTGGAGAAGCGTAGCGTGCGGGCATGGTCGAGCTGTTCGCGCAACTCGCCTTCGTCGATCTCATCGGCGAGCCGAACCGAGGTGGTGCGGTTGATCAGCGAGAAGGTGGCGTCGACCTTGGGATACATGCCCCAGATCATCTGCAGCATCAAAAGCTTGTAGAAGTCGGTGTCGAGCAGGCTGCGCACGATGGGGTCGAGCTTCCAGGTGTGGTTGTAGACGCGCCGTGCAATATCGGTCCTGGCCATGTCTCGTTACCGCCTTCGCTGCCCTGCCACCACAATAGCGACAGGCCTCATAGCATCGAATTGGCCAGAACGCTGCCCGCTTTCAGGCTGGCCCGACAAAAAGAGAGCCCTGCGTATGTCTATGAAGATTTGCCGCCCATCACCTTGAGCGCGGGACGTTTGCGGGGGGTGACGAGGCGGCCCGCCACCGGGGCGTCGGCGCGGCCGTCATCCCCGGCCTTCTCGGCGAACAGCCAGTCCATGAACACCTGCACGATCGGCGTCGCCCGCATTTCGTTGCGGCAAACGACATAGAAATCATCGACCGCCGGCACCGACAGGCTGAACGGAGCGACCAGCATGCCCCTGGCCAGCAGCGCGCTTGCCGTCACCGAGTCGCCCAGCGCCACGCCATGGCCGTGCACCGCGGCTTCCGCCGTCATGCGCGCATCGCCCAGATGATGGCGGCGGCCGCGCTCCAGGTCCAGTGCGTCGGCGGCGGCCAGCCAGGTGTGCCACTCGCGGCCATCGTCGCCATGCAGCAAGACATGGTCGGCAAGGTCGCGAACATTGCGGATCGGCCGATTGTTGATCAAGGTCGGGCTGACCACCGGGAACAGCTCCAGGCCCGACCATTTGCGCATCCAGCAATCGGCCCAGCTGCCATCGCCATAGTGCACGCAGACATCGATATGTGGCGCACGGATATCCCTTGGGTCGTTGGAGGGAATGAGCGTCAGCTGGATGTCGGGATATTGCGCGGTGAAGCTGCCCAGCCTCGGCGTCATCCACAAAAGCAGCAATGCGGGCACGCAGGACACCGACAGCGCGCCGCTGCTAGCCGGCCGCGTCAGCCGCTGCGTGGCGGCGGCGATGCCATCGAAGGCCGTCGAGACCGCCGGCAAGAGTTCGGCGCCATGCGGGGTCAGCTTGACGCGCTGGCCGACGCGTTCGAACAGCTTGACGCCGAGCGACTGCTCGAGCGCCTTGATCTGGTGGCTGACGGCGCCATGCGTGACATTCAGCTCACTCGCCGCCTTGGTCAGCGAGGCATGTCGCGCCGTGGCCTCGAAGGCGCGCAGCGGGTTGAGAGGGGGCAGGCGCTTGGCCATGGATGCTCGGCTTCACTGTGAGATTTTCTCACAGAACCCACCCTAACAATATCAATTGCTTTTTCAATGCGGCTGCCGGACACTTTTGCCTGGAACAAGCACCAGACGTGAAATTGCAGGCAGCCATCGGGACAGCGACCGACCGGGCGACGGCCGGTTTGCCTGGAGTCGCCGACGGTCACACTGCGCCAGTCCAAGAGGAGCGGATATGGGTTACAACAGCGACAAGCTCGACGCGTTGCGGCGCAAATATGGCGAGAGCCATGGCGGCGAGATGTTCGACCCGAAGTTCCGCAAAGTCGCCGACAAGATCTTCAACAAGGCGGGCACACGCCTTGCCCCCTATTCCGGCATCCCGACCTTCCTTGCCGCGCCCTACCGCGAGATCGCGGCCGAGAACCCGGATTTCGGCGACCTGCAGGTGGCGATAATAGGTGTGCCGATGGATCTCGGCGTCACCAACCGGCCGGGCTCGCGCTTCGGGCCTAGAGCGCTGCGCGCCATCGAGCGCATCGGCCCCTACAATCACGTGCTGGAATGCGCGCCGACGCATGAGCTGAGGGTCGCCGACATCGGCGACACGCCGTTCCGCAGCCGCTACCGGCTGGAGATCAGCCACGAGGACATCGAGCGTCGCACCAACCAGATCGTCGACGCCGGCGTCATTCCCTTGTCGGTCGGTGGCGACCACTCGATCACGCACCCGATCCTGAAGGCGGTCGGCAAGAAGGCCCCCGTCGGGCTGATCCATATCGACGCCCATTGCGATACCAGCGGCCTGTTCGACCTGACCAAGTTCCACCATGGCGGACCGTTCCGCAACGCGGTGCTCGACGGCGTGCTCGACCCGACGCGCACCATCCAGATCGGCATCCGCGGCTCGGCCGAATACCTGTGGGAGTTCACCTACGAATCCGGAATGACCGTGGTGCATGCCGAGGAAGTGACCGGGCTCGGCATTCCGGCCATCATCGAGAAGGCGCGCAAGATCGTCGGAGATGGGCCGACCTACGTGTCCTTCGACATCGACAGCGTCGATCCGGCCTTCGCGCCGGGCACCGGCACGCCAGAAATCGGCGGGCTGACCACGCGCGAGGTGCTTGAACTGCTGCGCGGATTCAAGGGCCTCAACATCGTCGGCGGCGACGTCGTCGAGGTGGCGCCGCAATATGACGCGACCACCAACACCGCGCATGCCGGCGCCCAGGTGCTGTTCGAGATATTGAGCCTGATGGTGTTCAGCCCGGCCGTGACCGGCAAGGGAGCCTGACGATCAGAACCAAGGCGGCCGCCGCGCTGGCGCCGGCGGCCGACCCAAACAATCAAAAGCTTCCAGAAGGGGAATGACAATGACAATCCACTCGACACTGAAATCATCCATTGCCGCCATCCTGGTGTTGGGCGCCACCGGTCTTGGCTTTGCCACGCAGGCAGCCAATGCCGACGCGCTGGCCGATATCACCAAGGCCGGCACCATCAATGTCGGCGTCTTCGCCGATTTCCCGCCCTTCTCCTCGGCCAGCGCCGACATGAGCCTCAAGGGTTATGACATGGACGTCGCGCAATACATCGCCGACACGCTCAAGGTGAAGCTCAACACCGTCGCCGTCACCGGCCAGAACCGCATCCCATATCTCAACGACCACCGCGTCGACCTGCTGATGAGCGTCGGCTACTCGAAGGAGCGTGAGCAGGTCATCGACTTCGCCGCCGCTTATGCGCCCTATTACATCGCGGTGATCGGTCCCGCCGCAATGAACGTCAAAGGCAAGGAAGACCTTGCCGACAAGTCGATCGCCGTCAATCGCGGCACGCTCGAGGACACCTCGCTGACCGAGGCCGCTCCCGCTTCCGCCGACATCAAGCGTTTCGACAATTACAATTCGGTGATCCAGGCCTTCATCTCCGGCCAGACCCAGTTGATGGTGGTCGGCAACGATGTCGGCGCCCAGGTGCTGGCCAAGCAGGACGCGCTGAAGCCGGAGCAGAAGTTCCAGCTTCTGACCTCGCCCTCGCATATCGGCCTCAACAAGAATGAGGATGCCCTCAAAAAAGCGGTCAACGACGCCATCGCCAAGATGCTCGCCGACGGCAAGCTGGATGAAAGCTCGAAGGCCTGGCTGAAGACGCCGCTCAACCCCGACAATCTCAAGGATTGAGTTGCCGTGGCCTTCGGCTGGCTCCCGGGTGCCGTGGGCGACATCGCGCATGGCGCCGCCACGACGATCCTCTTGATCGCCGTGACCACGCTGGCGGGAACGCTGCTCAGCATCCTGGGCGCCGCCGGACGGCGAAACGGCCCCGCGCTGCTGCGCCGGGCCATCGCCTGGTATGTCGAGGTGATGCGCAACACGCCGTTCCTGGTGCAGCTGTTCTTCATCTTCTTCGGCCTGCCGAGCCTCGGCATCAGGCTCGATCCGATCCTGGCCGCCATGCTGGCGATGACGCTCAACATGGCGGCCTACACGATCGAGATCGTCGGTGCCGGGCTCGACGCCGTGCCGCA
The DNA here is from genome assembly GCF_020165665.1 of Mesorhizobium sp. BH1-1-4. Classification (NCBI taxonomy): domain Bacteria; kingdom Pseudomonadati; phylum Pseudomonadota; class Alphaproteobacteria; order Hyphomicrobiales; family Phyllobacteriaceae; genus Mesorhizobium; species Mesorhizobium sp. BH1-1-4. The sequence continues at coordinate 110,429 of NZ_JAIUIN010000019.1, read as the reverse complement.
CGGACAGACGGAAGCGGCCCTGGCGCTCGGGCTGCGGCCGCGTCAGGTGTTCATTAAGATCGTGCTGCCGCAGGCGCTCAAGATCATCTATCCGGCGCTGACCAGTCAGATCGTCATCATGATGCTGGAGTCGGCCGTTGTGTCGCAGATTGCGGTGCGCGAGCTGACCTATGAGGCCGACATGCTGCAGGCGCGCACTTTTCGCTCGTTCGAGACCTATTTCGTCGTCACGCTGGTCTATCTCGCTTTGTCGATGGCCCTGCGCCGGCTGCTGGTGACAGGCGGGCGCCGCGCGCTCGGAGCTGGTGTGTCATGATCGAGTTCACGCTCTGGGACATCATACGCAACCTTCTGCTCGCGGCCCGCTGGACGGTGCTTTTGTCCCTGGCCGCCTTCATCGGCGGCGCGCTGGTCGGAATGGCGGTGCTGTTCTTCAGGATCTCTGAGAATAAATGGAGCCGGCGCCTTGCCTCCGGCTACATCGCTTTGTTCCAGGGAACGCCGCTGTTGATGCAGCTCTTCTTGATGTTCTTCGGCCTGCCGATGCTCGGCCTGCGCATCGAGCCCTGGACGGCCGCCGTGCTCGGCCTGACCTTCTTCGCCAGCGCCTATCTGGCCGAAATCTGGCGTTCGGGGGTCGACGCGCTGCCGCTTGGCCAGTGGGATGCCGGCGCCAGCCTTGGTCTGCACTACCTCCAGGAACTGCGGCTGATCATCCTGCCACAGGCGTTCGCGATCACCCGCGCGCCGACAGTCGGCTTCCTGGTGCAGCTGATCAAGTCGACAGCGCTGACCTCGATCATCGGCTTCGAGGAACTGGTTCGGACCTCGAACGCCATCAACAACGCCACCTTCGAGCCGTTCAAGGTCTATGGGCTGGTGGCGCTGATCTTCTTCCTCATGTGCTTCCCGCTGACCCAATATGCGCGCCGGCTCGAACAGCGCGCGGCGCGACACTGAGTCGAAGGATTGAAGGCGCGAATGGCTACTTTGCGCCGCATCCCGGTCATTCGGCGAGTTGCCAGCCTTCCAAAAAGCGGACGTTAGTTCGTCCATGACCATGCGCCCATATAAGCAGCCGCCCCTTACCTCAGGGAGCCAGGCCGTGCTTCCTCAAGTAGTCGGTGATCGTGAGGCGTGCCTGATTGCCAATCGAGTAGACAAATTCGGTGCCGCGGATCTGGGCTGGGTGCTTTCGGCAATCAGTTCGGAAAGCAGACCATCAGGGTCTGGCCCCGTTCCAGCCGTCCAGGGGGCGGCCGGTAAGAGCGCCCACTAACTTGGTCGTCAAAGCCGCGTTCGCCGATCTGCTCTCCGCATCGAGCGAGCTCCGATTCCCGCGACGCTCGTAACTCGTCTTGCCGTGCCCGCCCTTTATCCTCGACTGGCCTGGTGCTCTGGTGCCGCGCCGAGCCGGAGCACTATCCGGCGGACAAGGACGCCAGGGGCGGTCACAGCCCCAGTGCCGTAGCGACCCGTTCCTGGAAATACTGCACTCCCCGCTCATGCCGCCCCGAAAGCGGGCCGGAGCTATAGGCCCCGGCGGCATAGTTGCGATGCGTATCGGCGCAGATGGTGTAGTCCTCGCGTACGACGGCCAGAGTGCCTTGCACGAATTTTGCCCTGCTCTCGGATGCTTCCGCAGAGGTGTCGGCAAAGAAGAAATGGTAGTGCTGGTCTGTATGATGCGGTGAGGTTGGGTTGATCCGGCTAACGTTCATGCCGCCATCGAAAAGCGACAGCGTCCAGTTCGGCCACATCCAAAGCCATTTGCCGCGATAGAACAGACCGTCTTTCGGCGGTGCGGTCATCCGGACATAACCGGGATGGGCGGTGGTCTGGAAAGCTTCGAAGTCGATGGCAGCGTAGAACGAGGGGTGCGTGCCAGGGATGTGGTAGCCTTCGACGAAATTGTCGGTGTAGATCTTCCAGTTCGCCGCAAAGCTGACGGTGGCCTGATCGGTGGCGGCATAGGTCTCCAACGGCTCGTCCGCCAGTTCGGCGGGCAGAGAGCCAAGTTGATCCAGAAGACTTTCTTTCGGGTCGAGTGCCGCGAAGAGCAGCCCGCGCCATTCGGACAACTGCACCGTCTCCAGCGGCCAGTCCTCGGCGATGATCGCGGGATCCTTGCCATACCACGGGGCCTGCACCAGCCGTCCGGTGTCGGCAAAGGACCATTTGTGATAGGGACAAACGATCAGCCCACATTTGCCCGCGCCATCGGCCAGAAGTTTCGCCCCCCGGTGGCGGCAGACATTCTTGAACCCGCGCAAGGTCCCGTCCCGGCCCCGGATGGCGAAGACCGGCGTGCCGGCGATGTCGATGGCAAGGTATTGACCTGATGTCGCGACTGAGGCGACAGGCCCCATGAACTGCCAGGTGTGCGCGAAAATGCTGCCCCGTTCCTGCTGCCAGATGTCATCGCGGACATAAAGCGAAGGGTCCAGGTTCAGGTATTGCAGGGGCGGATTGTCGAGTGGCAGGTGGTCGGGCCGCAAAGTGTCTGGCGTCATAGGCTAACCTCGAGTTGCTGCCATCCTGTCGTAAGCGGGGCGACATCGCAAGGGATGGGCTCTGCTGCGCACAGCCTGTAAGCCGGTGTGCATTTTTCTTTAGCGCAGATTTGCTGGAATTGCGGTTCCAATTTCGCCGACCTGGTAGTCGACCGCGATCATCACGTCGGATGCCTTAACCTCAGCACAGGTTCCAGCCCGACTTCGAGCACAGTTCGTCGTCCGCTTGATGAGCGCCCGTATCAGTGTGGTGCGGTTCGCTCGCGAACCACGAGGATGGGGTCGTCAGCTGACGAGGCAAAGTTTGCCCGATGACTGTGAACTCGAACGGCAGCTTACCGACGAGCGCTTCCTAGAAGCAGACCGTCCGGATACGGCCCTATTGAGATGTCCCTGCCGCCGCACCGGCGACCCCCTTTGCCTTCAGCGCCCAAACGCCAGCGACGGGGCGATGCGGTCGCGGCGCAGCCAGCGCGCCAGAAGCAGCGCCGCCACCACCGCCAGCCCTGTCGACAGGCCGATCCAGATGCCGACGCCGTGGAAGCCGAAATGGAAGGCGAGGAGCACGCCGAGCGGCAGGCCGACGCCCCAATAGCCGATCGCGGCGTAGATCATCGGCACCTTGGTGTCGTGCAGGCCGCGCAGCATGCCGGCGGCAACCGCCTGCGCGCCGTCGAAGACCTGGAACAGGGCGGCGAACACCAGGAACGACACGGCAAGCGCGATCACCCTGGCATTGGCGGGATTGCCAAGGTCGATGAAGGCGCTGATCAGCAGATGCGGCCAAAGCACCATCACCAGGCCCATCAGCGCCATGAACGAGACGCTTATGACGAAGGCGGTCCAGCCGGCGCGCGACACGCCCTCGGGATTGCCGGCGCCATGTGCCAGCCCGACCCGCACCGTCACCGCCTGGTTGAGACCAAGCGGGACCATGAAGGAGATCGAGGCGATCTGGATGGCGATGGCGTGCGCGGCCAGCGAATCGGCGTCGATCAGGCCCATCAGCAGGGCCGCCGCGTTGAAGATCGTCACCTCGAAGGCAAGGATACCGGCGATAGGCAGGCCGAGCCGCAACAAGCCCTTGAAGCGCGGCCAGTCGGACCGCCAGAAGCGGCCGAACAGATGGTAGCGCCGGAACTTCTTCTCCCACATCACCACGACGGCCATGCCGACGAACATCAGCGTGCTGGACAGCGAGGTGGCAAGGCCGGAGCCGGCGATGCCCATGGCCGGAAAGCCGAGATTGCCGAACATGAACACCCAGTTGGCAAACACGTTGAAAGCCACGGCGACGAAGACGATGACCAGGGCCCAGCCGGGCCGCTCCAGCGCCGAGATGAACGATCGCAGCACGATGTAGCCGTAGAAGGGCAGTACCGCCCATTCGAGCCAGCGCAGATAGATGCCGGCCTGGTGCGCCAGCGCGGGCTCCTGGCCCATGGCCAGGAGGATGGCCTCGCCATGCCACAGCACGAGCCAGATAGGGATCGAGATCAGGATCGCCAACCACAGGCCCTGGCGCACGGTGCGGCGCAGGTCACGCACCGAATGGCGGCGGCGGCCAAGTTCGGTGGCGATCATCGGCGAGGTCGCCAGCATCAGCCCGAGGCCGAAGATCAGCGGCATGAAATAGAGGTTGGCGCCAAGCGCGCCGCTGGCCAGCGTGTCCGCCCCGAGCCGCCCCATCATCATGACGTCGGTGGCGGTCATCGCCGTCTGGCCGAGATTGGTCAGCACCATCGGCCAGGCCAGCGCCAGCGTCGCCCTGATTTCCTGACGCCAAAGATTTTCCGGCGCGCGGGCGCCGGCTTCGATCGCGGACATTGTTCCGTCTTTCAGAACACGGCGCATCGGGACCAGGCCCGGAAGCCGCACAGCAACGGCACAAAATGGCGCCGTTTGCGCCGTCTATTGAACGAGATGCGACATGAAGGCAAGAGAGGAGGCGCGGGAACAGATTGAGCCAGCGCCGTTGCCGGGAACCGCCGCCTCGTTCCCTTGCCGGCCCCGGACTGCTACGGATCAGATATCGGCAACCGGCGAATGTGGGAGGCAGGATGGCGTTCAGGCGCAGAAAGAACACGGCCGCGATCCCGCGCACGGCGCCTTCCTTCGAGCATATCGTCACCGAGGCGAGCGAGAGTTTCCTGTGGCGCCTGGATGACTATCCCTGGGAGCGCAATGTCTGGAATTTTCATCCGGAATACGAGATACACCTGCTCAGGAAATCCTCCGGCGTGGTGCTGGTCGGCGACCATATCGGCGAGTTTGGGCCGGGCTACCTTACCATCGTCGGTGGCGGCCTGCCGCATGACTGGGTCACCGCGGTGCAGCCGGGCGAGTTGATCGAGGGCCGCGACATCGTGCTGCAATTCGATCCCGAGCGGCTGCGCGGGTCGGCCGATATGCTGCCAGAACTGCGCGAACTGGAACCGTTCCTGGAACGGTCGCTGCGCGGCATGGTTTTTCACGGGCAGACGGCGCTCGACGGCGCCGAGCTAATGGAGCGGATGGGCGAGGTGCACGGGCTGACAAGATTTCGCCTGTTCCTCCAGCTTCTGGACCTTCTGGCCACGACCGACGAATACGCGCTCTTGTCATCGCCGGATTTTTCGCCGCTTCTCGATGCGGAGTCGCTCGATATCATCCAGCGCTCGCTGACCTATCTGTTCCAGCATTTCGCCGAGGACCTGAAGCTGCCGGACGTGGCCGAACTGGCCGGGATGAGCGAAAGTACATTCTCGCGCTTCTTCCAGAAGAACACCGGCAACTCGTTCAGCGACCACGTCGCCAAGCTCCGGCTCTGGCAGGCCTGCAAGCTGCTGGCCGACACCGACATCCCAATCACCGATATCTGCTTCCAGGTCGGCTACATGAACATTTCCAACTTCAACCGTGCCTTCATGCGCAAGCACAAGATGACGCCTTCGTCCTATCGCCGCCTGTCGCGGCAGAGGCTGATGCTGCGCGCATAAGCGCGCCCAAAATAATAATTGTTAGACAGATTCACCCAGTTTTTGCTGCGGCCTAGATTGGTAAGCGGCACCATAACCAGCGGGCTCGGGGCACGTTGGTTCAACGAATCGGGAAAAAGGCATCCCAACCAATTAGGCAAATGAAAATGATTGGCTCGTTTAAGACTGTAACTGCAAATATCAAAACGAGCGGCATTCGCACCTTAATGGCAAATGGAACAAATATGAAAGCAAGCAAAATGTAGTCGATAATTATCGAGAATAGCACCAATTCAAGATCGCCGATGGGCCCCGGACTCTCGTCAGGATCAAGATGGTAAAAGAATAAGCCCGGGTAATTATTGTCAACAAATTGTATAATCCTTGGTCCGACAAGCGCTGCAAACAATACGTAGGCAGCGTACAGAAAAGTGTAAAGCGCCAGTCGCTTCGGCCAACCGAACTCAGCAATTTTCGAACGAAGTCCAAGCGTCATAGTTCCCCTCGTCCCGTCCGCATAACTAGCGCCGACAAGGATAGCCCACCGCGAGCGCCGAATGTCGGCACCCGGCGCTCTCTTCAAGATCGGTCTCGAAAAAGGGTAACCTCAATTCTGTTCCCGGCATCGACCCTTGGCGACAGCATCGTGCTTTTCGCGATATCTCGAAAGCCCCTCCATTTCAAATATCAAAGGCTTAGGCGGGATTGATACTTGTGTGACGCAACCTGCTGGCGGTCGCGTCATTTTGCGCTGCACAATGCATAAAAGTACAGGTCTGGTGCAACGGGGCTTCTAGCTTGACCCGTCGCAACCCCGCATTTTGGCGATGGGTGGCATGTCGCTCGGGCGATGGTGAGGATCGCGAGACCCGAGGATTTGCGTTTCCTGCGACATATTCCTGGAGGAGAAAAGATCATGAAACCAGTTCGGCTCGCTGCCAGCCTTGGCGCAGCTTTCGTGCTTTCCGCTACCGTTTCAACCCTAGCCCTGGCGCAGGCGCCGGTCTGCTCGGCGCCGGTCAAGGTGCTGGCGCAGCCACGCGACGGCCTGACGCTTCTGGAGGACTCCAAGGCCGAGTTCGAGAAGCTCTCCGGCGCGAGCTTCAAGATCGATTATCTCAACGAGAACGACCGCCGCGCCAAGTCGCGCGCGGACGCGTCCACCGTCGGCAATTACAACGTCTATTATGTCGATGAAGCGAATGTGGCGCTGTTCGCCTCGTCGAAATGGATCGTGCCTCTGACCGATTATTATCCGGCTGACTATGACTATGCCGACTTCGATCCCGGCCGCCAGAAGGTCGCCACCTATGACGGCAAGGTCTGGTTCGCGCCGCTGACCGGCGGCGGCGACCTGATGGTCTACCGCAAGGATGTGCTGGAAGCCGCCGGCATCCAGCCGCCGAAAACGCTGGACGAACTGATCGCCGACGTGCCGAAGCTGACCAACGCCGACAAGGGCATGTACGGCATCGCGCTACGCGGCGCGCGCGGCTCGGGCGCCAATGTCTGGCGCTGGATGCCCTTCTTCAAGGCCTATGGCGGCAAATGGTTCGACGGCGACAAGCCGGCCTTCAACTCGGAAGCAGCCGTCAAGGCGACCGAGACCTATCTGAAGCTGTTCAAGGATTCGGCACCGGGAACGCAGACCGGCAGCTGGGACGAATCGACCGGCGCCTTCCTGTCGGGCCAGGTCGCCATCCTGGTCGAATCGACGCCGCTTTCGGGCATGGCTGTCGACCCGAAGACCTCTCAGGTGGTCGGCAAGATCGGCTTCCTGCCGCCGCCCTCGCCGCTTCCCGGCGGCGGTTACGGCCACGGCCTCGCCATCGCGGCAAAAGCCAATGCCGATGACGCTTCGAAGAAATGCGCCGGCCTGTTCATCGCCTGGGCAACATCGAAGGAAAACGAGAAGCGCCGGCTCGACGCTCACCAGTTCGGCGAGTTGAACCGCACCAGCATCCTGTCCAGCAAGGAATTCGCCGATATCTACGGCGCCGATCTCGGCCAGGCACTTGCCGAAACCGGCAAGGTGACGGCGGTGAACTTCTGGCAGGACCCGCGCTGGCCCGATCTCGGCGACCGCTGGGGCATCATCCTCGAAGAGCTGATCGCCGGCACACGCACCGACGTCAAGGGCAGCCTCAACGAGCTCGAGGCCTATGCCAATGAGTTGGTGAAGAAATAGGCCCCTCCCTCTTGCGGCGCACGGTCCACGGCATTCCCGGGAATGCCGGACCTGTGTGTCGCAGGAGGGCCTGCCTTCCCCCCGAGCGCGCGACGGTTCCTCCACGCCCGGACATTCGAGACACAGCAAGGCCTGAGACCAATGCCTCGACGTTCATCCCTGCCGGTCACCTTTGTCGTGCCGACGCTGGTCATTCTGCTGATCCTGTCGATGGTGCCGACGCTTTACGCGATCATCATCGCCTTGCAGAACCGCGAGCTGAGTTCAACGGCCTATTCCTGGGTCTGGTTCTCGAACTTTTTCGACCTGTTCTCCGACCGCCGCTTCCTCAACGCCGTCTGGGTGTCGGTGAAGTGGGAGGTGGTCACAGTCGTCGCGACGATGGCCGTCGCGATCGGGCTCGGCGTGCTGATGTTCGAGGTCGCGTCGCAGCGCCTGCGCAATGTCTACTGCCTGCTGTTCATCATCCCGGTGCTGCTGCCGCGCGTCTCGGCCGCCTTCGTGTGGAAATTCGCCTACCATCCGCTCTACGGCATCGCCACCTACCCCTACCGGCTGCTGACCGGCGGGCTGATCTTCGACCCGCTCTCCAAGCCTTCGACTGCCCTGTTCGCCGTCGCTTCGGTCGATGTCTGGCAGTGGGGCCTGTTCTTCGCCGTCATCGTGCTGAAGCTCCTGGAAACCCTGCCTCCGCAGCCGATCGAGGCGGCACGTCTCGACCACGCCAAACGCTGGCAGATCCACGCCTATGTCACCTTGCCGATGCTGAAGGCGCCGCTGGTCAGCCTGATGTTCGTCAAGATGATCGAGTCGCTGCGCTCCTTCGACCTGATCTATGTGATGACCCGCGGCGGGCCCGGCGTGGCGACCGAAACGCTCGACATGTATGCCTTCTCGCAAGGCTTCATCGAATCCGGCAAGGTCTCCTATGCCTCGGCCATGGCGGTGCTGATGATGATCGCCACCGTCATCACCTTCACCATGCTGTGGAAGCGGGTGCAGGCATGAAGCCCGGCCGCATCATCGCCAAGGCCGTCCTGGCCTTGGCCGGTTTTCTCGCCGTGTTCCCGCTGCTGTGGACGGCGCTGAACTCACTGAAGAACAGCGTCGACATCATCACCCGCGTGCCACGCCTGGCGTTTACGCCGACGCTTGCCAATATCAGCTACATCCTTGGCCGCGACAGCGTCATCACCGGCCTCTACAATTCGGTCGTCGCCTGCGGCTCGGCCGTGCTGATCGGCGTCGTGCTTGGCCTGCCGGCGGCTTACGCGGTGGCGCGCTATCCCAACCGCTGGGCCGGCGACATCCAGTTCTTCGTCCTGTCGCTGCGTTTCCTGCCGCCGGTGGCGGTGGCGATCCCGCTGATGGTGATCTGGCTGCAACTCGGTCTCTACGACACTTTGCCGGCTTTGATCGTCACCTACTCGCTGCTGACCATCTCAGTCATCATGTGGCTCGCGATCCCCGCTTTCCAGGCCGTGCCGAAGGAGGTCGAGGAAGCGGCCTTCGTCGACGGCTACGGCGCCTATTCGGTGTTCTGGCGCATCGCACTGCCGGTCGCGGCGCGCTCGCTGATCGGCGCGGTCGCCTTCAGCTTCGTGCTGGTCTGGAACGAGTTCCTGATCGCGCTGATGCTGTCCAGTTCCAACGCCAAGACCTTGCCGATCGTCGCCTCCGAACTCTCCCAGCAAGGCATGAACGTGCCGTGGGGCATTCTCAACGCGTCGGTCGTGCTCCTGTCGCTGCCGCCGCTGTTGTTCCTCGGCGTGCTCAGCGGCTTCCTGAATTCCGTTTTCCGTCAAAAAAAGAGTTGAAGTGAGGACGACCCGATGCGGGCTTTGGTACTTGAGAAAAAAGGCGAACTGTCGCTGCGCGAGATCGCGTTGCCGCTCGATGTCGGAGCCGACGACGTGAAGATCGCCATCCACACGGTCGGTGTCTGCGGCAGCGACGTGCACTATTACACGCATGGCGCCATCGGCAGCTATGTCGTGCGCGCGCCGATGGTGCTCGGCCACGAGGCCGCAGGCACGGTCGTCGAGGTCGGCGCCAATGTCAGGAGTCTGAAGGTCGGCGACCGCGTCTGCATGGAGCCTGGCGTGCCGAACCTGTCGTCGCGCGCGACAAAGCTCGGCATCTACAATGTCGATCCGGATGTCACTTTCTGGGCGACCCCGCCGGTACACGGCATTCTTGCGCCCTATGCCGTGCACCCGGCTGCTTTCACCTACAGGCTGCCGGACAATGTCTCCTTCGCTGAGGGCGCGATGGTCGAGCCCTTCGCCATCGGCATGCAGGCGGCAAGCCGCGCCCGCATCGTCCCGGGCGATGTCGCCGTCGTCGTCGGCTGCGGCCCTATCGGTATCATGATCGCGCTTGCCGCCCTTGCCGGCGGCTGTTCGAAAGTGCTGATCTCCGACTTTTCCGCGCCCAAACTGAAGATCGCCTCGCAATATGCCGGCATCGTGCCGGTCAATATCGGCGAGCAATCGCTGGCCGATGCCGTCGTCGCCGCGACCGGCAATTGGGGCGCCGACATCGTCTTCGAGGCGAGCGGCAGCCCCAAGGCGTTCACCAACCTGTTCGACATTGTGCGCCCCGGCGGCGCGGTGGTCCTGGTCGGGCTTCCGGTCGAGCCGGTAAGTCTGAACGTGCCGGCGGCGATCTCGAAGGAAGTGCGCATCGAAACAGTGTTCCGCTACGCCAACATCTTCGACCGCGCCCTGCAGCTCATCGCCTCCGGCAAGGTCGACCTCAAGCCGCTGATCACTGGCACCTACGCTTTCTCCGACAGCATCAAGGCCTTCGAACGGGCCGCCGAAGGCAACCCGCAGGACGTCAAGCTGCAAATCCTGCTGACCGACGAAAAGGGCTGACCATGTCCGCGATCCTTTGCTCCCATGTCGACAAGGCGTATGGCGCCACCACGGTGATCCGCGATCTCAACCTCTCGATCGAGGAACACGAATTCGTCGTCTTCCTCGGCCCGTCCGGCTGCGGTAAGTCGACCTTGCTGCGCATGCTGGCCGGGCTGGAGGACATCAGCGGCGGCGAGGTCTCGATAGGCGGCAAGGTGGTCAACGACCTCGATCCTGGCGATCGCGGCATCGCCATGGTGTTCCAGAACTACGCGCTCTATCCGCACATGACGATCTTCGACAACATCGCCTTCGGTTTGCGGCGGCAGAAAGTGCCGGCGCCCGAGATCGACAAGCGGGTCCGGGCGGTGGCGGCGACGCTGGGGCTCGACCCCTATCTCGGCCGCAAGCCGGCCGAGCTTTCCGGCGGCCAGCAGCAGCGCGTGGCGATCGCACGCGCCATGATCAAGACGCCCAAGGTTTTCCTGTTCGACGAGCCATTGTCCAATCTGGACGCCAAATTGCGCAACCATATGCGCGTCGAGATAGCGCGGCTGCATCAGTCGCTGAAGACGACCACTGTCTATGTCACGCACGATCAGTTGGAGGCGATGACGCTCGCCGACCGTATCGTGCTGCTCAAGGATGGCATCATCGAGCAGATCGGCTCACCGGCGGAAATCTACGGGCGGCCGGCCAATATTTTTCGTGGCCGGCTTCATCGGCACGCCGAACATGAATTTCATCGAGGTGACTGTCGCCCGAAGCGGGAACGGCTGGACGCTGACCGGCGCCGGAACGGCGCTGTCGATAGACGGGGCTGGTTTCCATCTCCAGCCGGGCGGTCGCGCCGTGCTGGGCATCCGGCCCCCGGACCTGAAGACAGCGAGTGACGGCGCCGCCGGCATATTGCAAGGCACCGCCGATCTCATCGAATTCCACGGCAATGATGCGCTGGTGACATTCGGCTCCGGCGGCAAGGAGATCAGCGCCCTGGTTCCGGCCCGCGAATGCCCGGTGCTGCGTGCCCCTGTGCGATATACGTTCGAGGAGGCAAGCATCCACCTGTTCGATGCCACATCGGGCGCATCCCTGCGCCAGCAATAGCGCGAAAGTCTAACGGATCGCGTCAAGCACCTGCCGCTGCCGATGCATTTCCAGGAAAATCCGGTAGTCGCGATCGAAGCGGGCGCCGGCGGCCGGGTTGGCGGCGCGTGTCTTGCCGCCCTGCTGCATGGCAAGGCAGGCGGCGTTGAGATCGGGGAAAAGCCCGGCGGCGGTCGCCGCCACCATGCCCGTGCCGAGCAGCACCGCCTCATCGGCCAGCGGCTCGACCACCGTGCAGCCGGTTGCGTCGGCATAGAGTTCCATCAACAGCGGGTTCTTGGTGTGGCCACCGGTGACATGCAGCGTGTCGATCAGATAGCCGTTCTCGTTCAGCGCCTCCAGCACGTGGCGCACGCCAAGCGCGATGCCGACGGCGGTGCGCCAGTAGAGCTTGCACAGGCTGTCGAAGGACGAATCCAGCGTCAGACCGCTGACCACGCCGACCGCGTGCGGATCGGCGAGCGGCGAGCGGTTGCCATGGAAATCCGGCAGCACGTGCAGCCTCGCGGCAAGGCTCTCGCCCTCTGCGGCGCGCAGTTCGGCGACGCGCGCGGCGATCCTGGCATGCATGGCGGCGTTCGGCTCTCCGCCGGCGCCATGCCAGCGGATGATGTGGTCGAGCAGCGCCCCGGTCGCCGACTGGCCACCCTCCGACAGCCACAGCTGCGGCAGCGCGGCGCCGTAATAGGGACCCCAGACCCCGGCGAAAGGCTGCGGATCCGGCGACATTGCCATGACGCAGCTCGATGTGCCGGCGATCAGCGCCAGATGGCGGCCGATATTCTCTTCGTCGCCAGCGAAGCCGCCGAGCACGCCAAGCGCTCCGGCATAGGCATCGATGACGCCGGCGCCGACGCGGCAGTTTTCGGTCAGGCCGAGTTCCGCCGCCGCCTGCGCCGTCAACGGGCCGATATCGGCGCCAACCGGGCTTGCTCTTTGGGGTAGACTGCCATGGTCAAAAAGATCGTCGAGGCCGACGAGATCGAAGAAGTCTCGCTGCCATGCGATTTCCTGGTGCGCCAGATAGGTCCATTTGGCGGTCAGCGTGCATTGCGAGCGCGCCAGCGAGCCGGTCGCCTGCCAGGTCAGGAAATCGGCAAGGTCGAATAGAGTGCCGGCCTGCGCCCACGTTCCCGGCAGGTTGCGTTTCAGCCACATCAGCTTCGGTGTCGCCATCTCGGGCGACATGACGCCGCCGATATAATTCAGCACCTCATGGCCGCTCGCCGTGCATTCGTCGGCCTCGGCGATAGCGCGATGGTCGAGCCAGACGATGGTGTCCCAGCGCTTGTCGCCGGTGGTCGAGACACTGAGCTGGCCGCCTTGGCTGTCACGCACGACCAGCGAACAGGTGGCATCGAAGGAGATGCCAGCAATATCTCCGGCGGCGACGCCGGCCTTTTCGCGTGCGGCGCGCACTGCGGCGCAGACGGCGGACCAGATATCGCGTGAATCATGCTCGGCATGATCGGGCTTTGGCTGGTTCATGGCGATCGGCCGCTCGGCGCGGCCAAGCAAGGTGCCACTGGTATCGAGAATGCCCGCGCGAGCGCTCCCGGTGCCGACATCGACCGCGCAGACAAACTGTTTCGTCAAGATGCTTTAACTCTCGCTCCCAGGCCTGCAATCAGATCGGGCAATTGCAGCATGTCAGCGAATATAAAGTCCGGTTCGGTCGACGCAAGCCGCGCTTTCAGTGCCGGGTTGCCGGCGTGGGCGCCACCGGTGAAGGCAAAGACGCGCATACCGGCCGCGCGCGCGGCCGCGACGCCGGCCGGACTGTCCTCGATGACCAGGCAATTGCGCGGATGCGCCCGCATACTGGCGGCGGCGTGGAGGAAAAGATCGGGCGCCGGCTTTCCCTTGGCCACCATGGCGGCGCTGAACAGATGCGGCTCCATCAGCGTGAGCAGGCCGGTGACGTCGAGCGCGTAGCGAATCCGTTCCAGCGTGCCGGAAGAGGCGACGCAGAACGGCAGGCCGAGCTTCGGCAGCATTTCCTTGACGCCGACGATCGGCATCAACTCCTCGCGGAACTTGCGCATGAGGTCGACGCGCATGGCGGTGAGATGCTGGTCACTGATCTCCAGGCCGAAGTCACGGCCGAGGATCTCGCGCACGCTCTTCATGCTCTTGCCGAGGAAATGCTCGTAAGCGGCGTCCTCGCTGAGACTGCCGCCGGCAAGTTCGATCATGCCGAGCAGCGCCGATACGGAAAGCGCCTCGCTGTCGACCAGCACGCCGTCACAGTCGAAGATGACCAGTTCAGGCGCCACGATGTCGACTGGCTCTCAGAGCTTGCCGGCGAGGTAGCGCATCAGCGTGGCGCGCGTGCCATTGGCCCACAACACGCTGAGCGCATGGCTGAAGGCCTCGACGAAGGCGGTGGCGCGGCCGACATCGCCATAGATGTCGTCCATGGCAAGCCAGGCCGCGGGCGCGTCCTTTGCCGCCTTGGCCGTCGCCTGCAGCCGGTCCCAGCTCGGATCGTTGGGTTCGATGACGGCGCCGCTGTCCGTCGTGCCGAAGCAGTAGCGGCACCACAGCGCCGATTCCAGCGCCAGACCGGCGACGCCTTTGCCCGCCTTCAGCCGGTCGGCGATGGTCGGGATGATGAATTTCGGTTGGCGGTTGGAACCATCGAGGCAGAGCCGGCGCACGGTGTCGCCGATCTTGGGGTTGGAGAAGCGCTTCTCGATGAGTTGGTAATAATCCTCGAGCACCGTGTCCGGCACCGGCGGCACGGTCGGGATGATCTCGTCATGCTCGAGCTTGTCGAGGAAACCGCGCACCAGCGGCTCCTGCATCGCCTCATGGACGAAGTGGATGTCCATCAGCCCGGCCGGATAGGCGATGGTGGCATGGCCGCCATTGAGGATGCGGATCTTCATCAGCTCGTAAGGGGCGACGTCTTTGACGAACTGCACGCCGACCTTTTCCAGCGGCGGGCGGCCGTCGGTGAAATGGTCTTCCAGCACCCATTGCCGGAACGGCTCGCAGAACACCGGCCAATTGTCCTCGAGGCCGAAATCGTCGGCGAGGATCTTGCGCTCGCGATCGCTGGTTGCCGGCGTGATGCGGTCGACCATGGCGTTTGGAAAGGCCACCTTCTCGCTGACCCAGTTCGCCAGATCCTCGTCGATCAGGCGGGCAAGGCCGATCACGCCATCCGACGTGACATGGCCGTTATGGGGGATGTTGTCGCAGGACATCACGGTGAATGGCACGATGCCGTCCTGGCGGCGGCGCACCAGCCCGGCCAGGATGATGCCGAACACAGTCTTTGGTGTCGCGCCCGGCTGCGCATCGGCGACGATGTCGGGATGGGTCGGGTTGAACACGCCGGAGGCCGGATCGATGAAGTAGCCGCCTTCGGTGATGGTCAGCGAAACGATCCTGATCGCCGGGTCGGCCAGCCGCTCGATGATGGCGGCGGCATCGCCCGGCATCAGGAAATCGATCATCGCGCCAGTGACGCGGGCGTTCATATGGCCTTCATCCTGCTCGACCACCGATGTCAGCCAGTCCTGCTCTTCGAGCTTGCCTCGACCGACCTTCTCGCCGTCGAATACGCCGGCGCCGACCAGCGCCCAATCATGGCCGATGCCCTGACCGAACAGATCGTCGAGATAGACGGCCTGATGCGAGCGGTGGAAATTGCCGACGCCGAAATGCACGATGCCGGCTTTCAGCGCCGACCGGTCATAGTTCGGACCCGCGACCTTGGACGGCAGCCTGGCGAGGTTCGAGGAAGAGAGTTTCACGGTCATCTGCTTTACCCTTTGGCCGATTTGCAGCCCGACTGTTTCGCCTCCTTCGGGAGGGCGAGGATGAGGGGCCGCACCTGATGTTCCAGCATGCGGCCCCTCACCCGCCCCCGCGGCGCCTTCTCCGGAGGAAAAAAGAGAAGCGCCTTCGCCCTCAACCCATCCTTTTCAACTCATCCATTGGCCGCCATCGACATTGTAGGTCTGGGCGACGATGTATTCGGCCTCGTCGCTGGCGAGGAACACGGCCATGCCGGCGAGATCTTGCGGCTTGCCCATGCGGCCATACGGCACGCCCTCGCCGACCAGCCGCTTCTTCTCGCCCTTCGGCCGGTTCTCGTATTTGGCGAACAGGGCGTCGACCTCGTCCCACATGTCGCTGTCGACGACGCCCGGCGCGATGCCGTTGACGTTGATACGGTGCTTGATCAGGTCGAGTCCGGCCGATTGGGTGAGCGAGATGACCGCGGCCTTGGTGGCGCAATAGACCGCGACCAGGGGTTCGCCGCGACGCCCGGCCTGGCTCGCCATGTTGATGATCCTGCCGCCCTTGCCCCGCGCGATCATCGAGCGGGCGGCGGCCTGCAGCATGAACAGCGTGCCGGCGACATTGACGGAAAACAGTTTTTCGTAGCTCGCCCGGGATATCTCCACGATCGGCGCCAGGTCGAACAGCGCGGCGTTGTTGATCAGGATGTCGAGGCCGCCGGTCTTGTCCTCCACCGCCTTCACCGCCGCGTCGATGGAGGCCTGGTCGGTGACGTCAAGCTTCAGCGCATAGGCCTTGTCGCCGATTTCGGCCACCGTCTTTCGCGCCGCCTCCAGGTTGATATCGGCAATCGCCACGGTGGCGCCTTCGCGCACATAGGCTTCGGCGAAGGCCCTGCCGATGCCGCGTGCCGATCCGGTGATCAGCGCCGATTTGCCTTTCAGCCTCACTGTCCCATCCCTCACTGGGCCATCGCTTTTCCGTCGGGGCCGAAGCGATGCAGCTTGGCCTTGTCGGGGGTGAGATAAATGCTGTCGCCGTGATGGACGCTGAGTTCGCCGTCGGCTCGCACCGTCAGCGGACCGACGCCATCGGCCTGGACGTGCAGGAAGGTGTCGGAGCCGAGATGCTCGGCCACGCCTACAGTGGCCTTCCATTCTCCCGCCGTGGTCGAGATCTGCATATGCTCGGGCCGGATGCCGATGGTCTTGGCGCCGTATTTGGCCGCGGGCGCGCCCTCGATCAGGTTCATCTTCGGCGACCCGATGAAGCCGGCGACGAACAGGTTCTTCGGCGTCTTGTAGAGCTCCATGGGCGAGCCGACCTGCTCGATATTGCCGGCGTTCAAGACGACGATCTTGTCGGCCATGGTCATGGCTTCGACCTGGTCGTGGGTGACGTAGATCATGGTCGTCTTCAGTTGATGGTGCAGCTCGCTGATCTCGAGCCGCATCGTGCCGCGCAGTGCGGCATCGAGGTTGGACAGCGGCTCGTCGAACAGGAAAGCGGTCGGCTGACGCACAATGGCGCGACCGATGGCGACGCGCTGGCGCTGGCCGCCGGAAAGCTGGCCGGGACGGCGTTCGAGGTAATTGGTGAGGTTCAAGACGCGCGCCGCGTCTCCCACCTTCCTGTCGATGGTGGCCTTGTCTTCGCCGGCCATCTTCAGCGGGAAGCCGATGTTCTTGGCTACCGTCATATGCGGGTAGAGCGCGTAGGACTGGAACACCATGGCGAGCTTGCGCTTGGCCGGCGCCTCGCCGGTGACGTCACGGCCATCGATGTTGATGCTGCCGCCGCTGGTGTCCTCCAGCCCGGCGATGAGCCTGAGCAGCGTGGACTTGCCGCAGCCCGACGGGCCGACGAAGACGACGAACTCGCCATTCTCGATCACCAGGTCGAGGCCGGGGATGATGGACGTCGA
Organism: Mesorhizobium sp. BH1-1-4; assembly: GCF_020165665.1. Taxonomy (NCBI): domain Bacteria; kingdom Pseudomonadati; phylum Pseudomonadota; class Alphaproteobacteria; order Hyphomicrobiales; family Phyllobacteriaceae; genus Mesorhizobium; species Mesorhizobium sp. BH1-1-4. Next base: position 93,123 of record NZ_JAIUIN010000019.1, on the reverse strand, counting down.
TCCAAAGGATTTGGAGACGTTCTTGAGCGTGATGTTTCCCATGGTTTCCTCCCCGAGGGTTCTTTTTCGCCGATTGCTTCAGGCAAACGTCTTACTTCACCGCGCCAAAGGTCAGGCCGCGCACCAGCTGCTTCTGGCTGAACCAACCCATGATCAGGATCGGCGCGATGGCCAGCGTCGAGGCCGCCGAAAGCTTGGCCCAGAACAGGCCTTGCGGGCTGGAGAAGGAGCTGATGAAGGCGGTGAGCGGCGCGGCGTCCGTGGTCGTCAGCCGGATCGTCCAGAACGCCTCGTTCCAGGCCAGGATGATGTTCAAGAGCATGGTCGAGGCGATGCCCGGCACCGCCATGGGCGTCAGCACATAAATGATCTCGTTCCACAGCGATGCGCCGTCCATGCGCGCCGCTTCGAGGATCTCGCCGGGGATTTCGCGGAAGTAGGTGTAGAGCATCCACACCACGATCGGCAGGTTGATCAGCATCAGCATGACCATCAGGCCGATGCGCGAGTCGAGCAGGCCGGCGTCGCGGAAGATCAGGTAAATCGGGAACAGCACGGCAACCGCCGGCATCATCTTGGTGGACAGCATCCACATCAGGATGTCCTTGGTCCGCTTGGTCGGCGAGAATGCCATCGACCATGCCGCCGGGATGGCGACCAGCAGGGCCAGGATGGTCGAACCGACCGACAGCAGCACCGAGTTCAGGAAGAACTTGAAGTAGCCGCTCTGCGCCTGGACCTCGGCATAGCTTTCGAAGGTTCCCGACGGGATCAGGTTGAAGCCCTGGATCGCCTCCTGCTCCGACTTGAAGGAGGTGATGATCGTATAGAGGATCGGGAAGAAGATCAGCAGCGCGACGATCCAGGCGGCAATTGTCGCGATTGTCTTGTGCTGGGTGGTGACTGAGCGTGCCATCTTGACCTCCCTTACTTGTCCAGGTTCTTGCCGACGGCGCGCATGGCGAAGAAGGCGACGATGTTGGCGAGAATGACGGCGATCACGCCACCGGCGGATGCCTGGCCGATTTTGAACTCCAGCAACGCCTTCTGGTAGACGAGGAAGGGCAGGTTGGTGGAGGCGTAGCCGGGGCCGCCATTGGTGGTCACCAGGATCTCGGCATAGACCGAGAGCAGGAAGATCGTCTGGATCAGGATGACCACGGTGATGGCGCGCGACATGTGCGGCAGCGTCAGGTAGATGAAGCGGCTGATGAAGCCGGCGCCGTCCATCTCGGCGGCTTCCTTCTGCTCGCCGTCGAGAGACTGCAGCGCGGTGAGCAGGATCAGTGTCGCGAAAGGCAGCCACTGCCAGGCGACGATGATGATGATCGCCGTCATCGGATGCTGCCCGAACCAGTCGATCGGCTGGGCCCCGAAGAAGCGCGCTATATCCGCGAAGACACCATATTGCGGGTGCATGATCATGTTCTTCCAGACCAGTGCGGCGACCGGCGGCATGACGAAGAACGGCGAGATGACGAGGATGCGCACGATCCCCTGACCCCACATCGGCTGGTCGATGAGCAGCGCCAGCAGGATGCCGCCGATTACCGTGATCAGAAGCACGCTGACCACCAGGACAAGCGTGTTGAGGATCGACTGCAGGAAGGCAGGGTTGGAATAGAACAACGCGTAGTTCGAGAGGCCAACGAAGCCATCGCGGACGGGGTTGAGCGGATTGTACTGCTGGAAGGAGAACCACAGCGTGAGCGCCAGCGGCACGATCATCCAGACGAACAGCAGCACCACGGAAGGCGCCATCATGAAACGGGCAAGCGAACGGGTCTGCTGAGTAGCCATGACGGTCACCCTTCAAGGATCAGACTGAATTTTCACAGGCGTTGGAAAGGCGGCCGCCCGAACTGGGTTTCGGGCGGCCGTTGCCGGTCGAGGAGGTGACCGGCATTCGGCACCGGGAGGAGCCTACTTGATGTAGCCGCCCTCGGTCATCGCCGCGGTCGCGGCGTCCTGGGCCTGCTTCAGTGCGTCGTCGACGCTCGACTGGCCGGCAAGGGCCGCCGAGAACAACTGGCCGACGGTGGTGCCGAGGCCCTGGAACTCAGGGATGGCGACGAACTGCACGCCGACATAAGGCACCGGCTTGACGGTCGGATGCGTCGGGTCGGCGGCGTTGATGGAGTCCAGCGTCATCTTGGCGAACGGAGCCGCCTTCTGGTACTCGGCGTTCGCATAAAGCGAGGAGCGGGTGCCCGGAGGTACGTTGGCCCAGCCTTCCTTCGACGCGACGAGCTCAGCGTAATGCTTGCTGGTCGCCCAGGAGACGAACTTCTCGGCTGCATCGGCCTTCTGCGTACCGGCGGGGATCGCCAGCGACCACGCCCACAGCCAGTTGCCGCGCTTGCCCAGGCCGTTGTCGGGCGCCAAGGCATAGCCGACCTTGTCGGCGACGGTGGAGTTCTTCGGATCTGAGACGAAGGAAGCGGCGACGGTGGCGTCGATCCACATGCCGCACTTGCCCTGCTGGAACAGCGCCAGGTTCTCGTTGAAGCCGTTGGACGAAGCGCCTTCCGGACCGTCGGCCTTCATCAGGTCGACATAGAACTGCAGCGTCTTCTTCCATTCCGGCTGGTCGAACTGCGGCTTCCAGTTCTCGTCGAACCAGCGGGCGCCGAACGAATTCGACATGGCGGTCAGGAAGGCCATGTTCTCGCCCCAGCCGGCCTTGCCGCGCAGGCAGACGCCGTTCACGCCATTGGCGCGGTCGGTCATCTTGTCGGCGGCCTGCTTGATGAAGTCCCAGGTCGGCGCGTCGGGCATCTTGAGGCCGGCCTTCTCCATCAGGTCCTTGCGGTACATGACGAAGGAGCTCTCGCCGTAGAAGGGCGCGGCGTAGAGCTTGCCGTCGACCGAGAGGCCGCCAGCGATGGCCGGGATGATGTCCTTGGCGTCGTAGTCGTCGCCGAGCTTGTCGAGCGGCAGGAGCCAGCTCTGCTTGGCCCAGATCGGAACCTCGTAGGTGCCGATGGTCATCACGTCATACTGGCCACCCTTGGTGGCGATGTCGGTGGTGACGCGCTCGCGCAGCACGTTCTCTTCGAGCGTGACCCAGTTGAGCTGGATATCGGGGTTGGCCTTGGTGAAGTCGTCGGTCAGCTTCTGCATGCGGACCATATCGCCATTGTTGACGGTGGCGATGGTGATGGATTCGGCATGTGCGGCGAACGCCAGCGCGCTGGCCGAGCACAAGCCCAGGATGAGCGTACGAAGTTTCATCAAATTCCTCCCATGGACCAAGATGAGCATTTGCCTTGGCTGTGGGCAATTACTCACTAAGTGTGAATTATGTCAAGCCGGATTCGATGCTGCAGCGCAGCAGCGGGCTTTGCCGATGGACAACCGACGGATGAAAATGGAGGCGGCGAGCCGCGCGCGCCGGACATCAGGCAACGGGACAGCAAGGAGTCCAGTATTGAAGCGGGCGCGACGGACCGGTCAGCAGGCGATCTCGGCCAGCAGCCAATCGCGGAAGGCGCGGATCTTGGGCACGTTGCGGCGGGCTTCCGGATAGACCAGCCAATAGGCGTGGCCGTCGTCGCCGACCAGGTCGAATGGCTGGACCAGGCGACCGTCGGCGAGTTCGGCCTTGAACAGAGCCCGGGTCAGGATCGCCACGCCATGGCCCGATATGGCCGCGTTGGCTTCATAGGCTTGCGCGCCCATGCTGCTGCCCGGCCGCTTGGCAAGGTCATGGCTGTGCACGCCGGCGGCCTCGAACCATTGCGTCCACCAGATATCGCTGGGATCGAGGATCGGCAGCTTGAGCAGATCGGCCGGTTCGTTGATGCCGCCGATGCTTGCCGCAAGCTTCGGGCTCAGCATCGGGGTGAAATCGGCATCCAGCAGCTTATGGGCTTCCAGCCCCGGCCATTTGCCGCCGCCCGAGCGGATGGCGAGGTCGACGTCCTCGCGGGCGAAATCCGTCAGCCGGCTCGACGTTTCGAGCCGCACGGCAAGCGCGGGATGCGCGATCTGGAACGCGCCCAGATGATGCGCCAGCCAATTCGAGGCGAAGGTCAGCACCGTGGTGACACATAGCAGCCCGTCCGCGCCGCCGCGCGCGGCGGCATAGGCCTGGCTGAGGATGGCAAAGGCCTCGCTGACCGCCGGCGCCAGTCGCTGGCCCGCTTCGGTCAGTTCGATCTGCCGCGGCCGGCGCAGGAACAACGGCGCGCCGACGCGCTCCTCCAGCACCTTGATCTGATAGCTGACCGCTGCCTGCGTCATGGCGAGTTCGCCGGCAGCCTTGGTGAAGGAAAGATGCCGGGCCACCGCCTCGAACACCCGGATCGCCTGCAATGGAGGCAGCTGCGAAACCTGCGACGTGCTGAGGTCAGGCATAAGGCGTCCTTATGGGTCGTTATCGACGTTCGATTGGCAAAGGCGGCCGGCAAGGCCGACATTCATCCTCAACCCGTCATTCGGGTCTCAGGATAGCGAAGGTTGACGATCATGACCATGACGCAGCAAAAATGCACTCCCGCCCCCGATCATCGCTGGATTTCGTGGCTTGTGGACGGTTTCGGCTGGTTCGGGACCAGGAAAAAGGCGCATCTCGATATCAGGGACCTGTCGCCGCATCTGCAGCGCGACCTCGGTTTCCTCGATGGCAACGACCCTTTCGGCCGTCACCAATAGCCTTGGTGGCTTTATCGCAAAACAGTCAGATGCCGCCCAGCAGGGCGGCGGCCGTGCGCTCGTCGGTGATGAGCCCGTTGACCAGCCGGCGGTTCACGGCGGCCAGGATGCCGGGCAGCTTGCGCTCGCCCATGGCGAGCGCGATGACCAGGGACTTCTCGCGCGACGGCAGCGCCGCCGACGACACCCGATCGTTGGTGATGCCTTCGATCATGCGGCCCTCGCGATCGAACACCCAGCCGACGATTTCTGCGACGCCACCCGCCTTCTGCAGCGCTTTCAGTTCGCTTTCGGAAATGAAGCCGTCCTCGTAGAGCGGCGCCTTCGGGCCGAGGTCGCCGATGCCGATGAAGGTGACGTCGGCTTCCGCCGCAAGCGCCAGCGTCGGCTGGATCATCGGCTGGTTGAGCAGCATTTCGCGCTCCTGCGGTGAGGAGGCGATGACCGGCAGCGGCATCGGGAAGGACCGCGCCTTGACCCTGTCGGCCATGGTGAAGATGACGTTGTAGAAGGCGGCCGAACCGTCCGGCGAGATGTTGCCGGTCAAGGACACCACCTTATGCTGCGGACATTCCATCGGCGGCAGCTGTTCGATCGCCGCTTTCAGCGTGCGCCCGGTGCCGATGCCCATGACGATTGGTGTCGGCGATCGCAGCCGCCGTTCGATCTCGGCGGCGGCGGCTTCGGCGATACCGATGGTGGTGGAGGATGAATTGGGATCGCTCGGCACCACCTCGACAAGGTCGAGCGCGAAGCGCGATTTCAGCCGCGCCGCGAGGTCCAGGCAATTGGCGATCGGATGATCGACGCGGACCTTGATCAGGCCTTCCGACACCGCCAGCGACACCAGCCGCTGCGCCGTCTGGCGTGAGATGCCGAGCGTGGCGGCGATCTGGTCCTGTGTGTTGCCGGCAACATAATAGAGCCATCCGGCGCGCGCCGCGTCGTCCAGCCTGTTGCTGCCGCCATCCTGCCGGGTATTCACGTGCTGCCTCCCCGAAACCCGCCGATCAGGCGGTCCCTATCAGTTTCGCAGGGAATGACCGACTGCGCAATTGTCAATCTCAGGAGCAAATGCTTGCCCTGCACACAATGAAAATTCTCCGCCAACATCTGTTCGGAGCAAGCGCGACGGGGTTCCCTTTCCGTCAGCGGCCATGTTCTATCGCCGTCAAAGGTTTATCTCCCGGCGCAAACCCTTTAAGGGATCGCAAAAAGGAGCGCTGCATGACACCGAAGGCGGTTTTCTGGGACATGGACGGCACGCTGGTCGACAGCGAACCGCTGCACGAGGCGGCCCTCATCGCGGCGATGCGCAATGTCGGCCTGACGCCGCCCGACGACCTGCATGAGCGCGTGCTGGGCGTTGCCGCCTGGCCGGTCTACGAAATGATGCGCGACGAGTTCGGGCTGCAACTGCCCTTCGACGAGTGGATCGTTCATAAGTATGAGCATTACATGCCGCTGGTCGAAGGGCTGAAGCCACGCCCGGGCGCGATCGAGGTCTTCAATGAATTGCGCGCGCTCGGCGTGCAGCAGGCGGTGGTCTCCAACTCGGACCGGATGATCGTCGACGCCAATCTGCGCATGGTCGGTCTCACCTATCCCGGCATGAAGACGATCAGCCGCAACGACGTGCGCGAAGGCAAGCCGCATGCCGAGCCTTTCCTGCGCGCCGCCTATCTGGCCGATGTCGATCCCGCGTACGCCGTGGCGGTCGACGACAGCTGGCCGGGCGCCATGGCGGGGCTGGCGGCGGGAATGAAGACCATCTTCTGGCCGGAAGCGCCGATGGAAGGACCGCCCGGCGCCGTCGTCATCAACAGCGCCGAGGAATTGCGCAGAGAATTGGGGTTGAGCTAAACAGGGCGTCTGCCGCGCTGGTCGACCCCCACTCCGTCGAGCTTCGCCGAGCCACCTTGCCGGGGCGAGCCACGGGTCTCGCCCGTCCTTCGGACCCCCCGATCGACGGGGTAGAGGAAAGCGCCAGGACTTTGCCGTTAACGCTTGTCAAGTAAGACTCCCTTCCTTTCCCTCCGGAGGGGGGAAAGGTGGCGCTGCGAAGCAGCGACGGATTGGGGGAACCACGTGGCAATCAAGCGTCGCGCCGATTAGTCACGCAAGTCACAGAAGATATGTACATGGCGTAGCGTAAACGGCGAGAGGGAAGAGTCCGGTATCAGTTCCTGTACACCGGCTCCTGCTCGTCGAGGATCGCCTTCAGCTCGGCGAGATGGCGTTCAGCCTGGCCGGGATAGTCGTCCATCTCGCTCGCCGCCTTCTCGGCGATGGCGTCGGAGAGCGTCCGCAGCGGCCGGCCGGTCCACAGCGCCTTGATGTAGGTTTCGGCGGCGCGCTCGAAATAGAACATGCGGTTGAAGGCGTCGGCGACGGTGTCGCCGATGACCAGCACGCCATGGTTGCCCATCACCATCACCTTGACCTTGGGGTCGGTGAGAAGCTGTGAGCAGCGCTCGCCCTCCTCCTCGAAGGCCAGTCCGCCATAATGGGCGTCGACCACGTGACGATTGAAGAACATCGCCGAATTCTGGTCGATCGGCGGCAGCGTCGAGTCGGCGAGCGAGGCCAGCACGGTGGCGTGGATCGAGTGGACGTGCATGACGCAGCGCGCGTGCGGCACATTGCGATGGATGGCGCCATGCAGGCCCCATGCCGTCGGGTCGGGCGCATTCGGCCCGGAAAGCGTTTCGGGGTCGTTGGCGTCGATTTCGATCAGGTCGCTCGCCTTGATGCGCGAGAAATGCACCTGGTTCGGGTTCATCAGGAACCTTGTGCCGTCCTCGTTGACGGCCAGCGAGAAATGGTTGGCCACCGCTTCGTGCATGTTGAGCCGCGCCGTCCAACGGAAGGCGCAGGCGAGATCGACGCGCTCTTGGTAGAAGGGCAGGTTGGTCAGCGTTTCCTTCTGCAGGCGGGCAATGCTCATCGTAAGAAATCCTCCGGTTTCGGCAAGAATGCCGCGCCGCGCTGGTGCCCGCAACCGCTTTCGCTTGGTGCAGGAGACCAGCTATGCCGCCGTGCTCGCGGCGCCAATGGTTCGCAGCCCGCCACGCTCGACGATGAAATCGATGACCTCCCGCAGGCCCTTGCCGCGCGAAAGATCGGTGAAGCCGAACGGACGCTTGCCGCGCATGCGGCCGGCGTCGCTCTCCATGACATCGAGATTGACGTTCACATAGGGCGCCAGGTCGCTCTTGTTGATGACGAGGAAATCGGAGCGGGTGATCGCCGGGCCGCCCTTCCTCGGGATCTCCTCGCCCTGGCAGACGGAGATGACGTAGAGCGTGAGATCGGCAAGGTCCGGCGAGAAGGTGGCGGCCAGATTGTCGCCGCCGGATTCGATGAAGATGATGTCGAGATCAGGGAATTTGCGGTTCAGCTCAGCGATGGCCTGCAAATTGATCGAGGCGTCCTCGCGGATGGCGGTGTGCGGGCAGCCGCCCGTCTCGACGCCGACGATGCGGTCCTCCGGCAGCGCCTGCAGCCGGGCCAGCATCATCGCGTCCTCCCTGGTGTAGATGTCGTTGGTGACGACGGCGATGGAAAACTCGTCACGCAGCGCCTTGCAGAGTTTTTCGGTGAGCGTCGTCTTGCCGGAGCCGACGGGGCCGCCAATGCCGATGCGAAGAGGACCGTTGGGTTGTGTCATGCCGGAAACTCCATGATGGCGAGGACCGCGAAGCCGAGCCCGATCAACAGGCACAGCGGCGAATAGAGACTGGTATCGAGCCGGGCGAAAGGCTGTTGCGGCGCCAGCCGTCGCCACCAGGGCGTGAACCCGGCAATGCCGCGTCCCAGGAACACCAGGCCGATCAGCATGGCCGTGGCGGCAAGCCCCTCCCTTGGAAAGGGCGAGGCAAAGAACCCGATGAGGGCGAGAGGCCACAGCGTTGCCAGGCCAAGGCAAGCGGCAACGGCGAAACTGGCTGATGGCGTCGGCATTTCGTCGACGCCGCGAAAGCCGACGACGGCATGGGCGCAGGACGCCGCGTCGCTGCCCGGCCAGATGCCGCCGATGCCCCAATAGACATGCAGCGCCGTGATCAGCAGCAGGACGAAGGAGAGGACGAAGGCGAGCAGGATCATGAACGGAACAATCTTGAATACTGTGTTTCATGTTTCATCGCGATGATGTCGGAGACGAAGGCGCAGCCGCCGAGGTCGTCGGGCGAGGACCTCGCGGCGCGATCGGCGGTCGCAATGGCCAGTCCTTCAAAGCCGGCTAATAATGCGATCGCATCGTTCTGTCCGATGACGCCGAGCCGGATCGCGGCCTGGACGAGGTTGGAGAAGAAGGCTTGCAGGAAGGCGGACAGCGCGTCCCGTAGCGCAATGCCGTTGCCGCCGGCGACAGCGCCGACAGCGATGCAATAGGCGCATTCGGCCGGCAAGCGCTCCAGCACGGAATTGGGCCAGGCGCCGGCCGCTTTCAGGAAGGCCGCTCCCTGCAGCATGGTCTCGGCGTGGCGTTCGCGCGAGCCGGCCAGTGCCTCCGCCAGCGCGGCGACCTCGGCCAGATCGCCGCCTTCGTGGGCGCGGCGCCAGCTCTCGGCGAACAGCACGGCATCGTTCCAGCCCGATCCCATCTCGACCAGCGTCTCCAGCCAGGACGCGAGGCTGCCGCCGTCGCTCACCAGCCCGTCATGCACGGCGCGCTCGAGGCCATGGCTGTAGGAGAAGCCGCCAACCGGAAAGGCCGGCGACAGCCACGCCATCAATCGCAGCAGGGCGATGCCGGACGGCTGATCAGTCATGGTCGTGGTGGTGGTCATCATGTGAATGGGAATGACTGTGCGACTCGCCGTGCGCGTGGGAATGGGCTTCAGCATGGCTGTGGGCATGGCCGTGGTCGTGCCCTCCCCCATGGCCGGAATAGGCGCCGCGCACCGGCTTGAACGGCTCCAAGGCGTCGCGCACCGTGGCGCCGAGCCCCTCCAGCATCGCCTTGATGACGTGGTCGCGCAGGATGAGGATACGGTGCGCCTCGATGCTCGCGGCGAGATGGCGATTGCCGATATGCCAGGCGATTTCGGTCAGATGCACCGCGTCGCGGGCGCGGATGTCATAGACCTCCTCGGGCGCCGCGACGATCTCGATTTGGCCGCCATCCTCCAGCACCAGCCGGTCGCCATCGTTCAGGGCAACAGGCTCGGGCAGGTCGACCAGCACCTTACCGCCATCGGCAAGTTCGATGGCGCGGCGGCGCAGATGCCGCTCGTCATGGGCGAGAACCGCACGGCCCGATGGCGCGGTGGTCGTGGCCGTGCCGGCTGACAGCACCGAGACGGCGCGCGGAAATTTGGTGAAGTCGGTGTTGAGATTGAGCTTCATTTCATGGAGCCTCCGTTAGCCTGTGCCCGCGCCCGGGCGGGGCGCGAAAGCACGCGATCGAAATAGGCGTTGACGCGATCGGATTCGATCGGGAAGCGGCCGGCGCGGGCCCAACCGCCCATGTCGCCGAGCATCACGTCGACAGCGGAAAACCGGTCTCCGAGTGCGAACGGCTTGTCGCCGAGCCGTCGATCCAGCGCCTTGACTTCCGTGGCGAAGTCATAGGCTGCCGCGGGGCCGACATCCACCCGCACTTCCCTGGGCAGGAGGAAACGATGACGCAGCTTGTTCCACAGCGGCGCTTCGAACTCCGACTGGGCAAAATGCATCCAGGAATCCATTTCGGCGCGGCCAGCGAGGCCCGGATTGGCGCCCAGGCCTCTGTCGGCGTGTTTGTCGGCGAGATAGACGCAGATCGCCGCCGAATCCGTCACCGTCAGTTCACCGTCGATGAGGATCGGCACCTTGCCCGACGGGTTGAGTTCGTAGGCTTCCGGCGAGCGGAACTTGACCTCGACGAATTCATAGGGCTGCCCGAGTTCCTCGAGCATCCAGAGGACGCGGCTGACCCGGGATCCGCGCGATCCGACGGCCTTGTACATGGTTGAACCCTGCATTCGCGGGAACTTTAGACCATCCCGCGCGGTCATACGATGGTGTCGAACAGCCGCAGGATGAACGATATCTGATAGATCAGCGCCGCCGTGACGAAGGCGATGTGGAAACGGCGTTCGCGCACCAGGATCGCGGCGATGCAGAGCGCGACGAAGATCGGCGTTCGGAACAGATATTCATTGCCGAAGCGGGCGAAATGCTCCGGCCCTTTCAACAGCGTGTCGATGACATCGAGCAGATAGGTCGCGCCCAACAGGCCGAAAAACCAGCCTCGGCGCGAATAGAAATAATCCTCGTAGCTGGTGTAATCGAGCATCGAATCCGGGAACAGCAGCGCGCAGAGCAGGAACAGCGTGATGGCGTAGAAGATGATGAAGAGGTATTTGCCGAAGGTCCAGGTTTCGATGGTGTAGAGGCCGAACTCCCACCACCAGAAATGCACCAGCATCAACAGCACCGAGGCGACCCAGGCCAGGTGCACGGGATAGAGCCGGTACTGGCCTGGATGCTGGACGATGCGCGCCACCCCCGACAGCAGGCGTGCGACGCCAAGCCCGATCACCATGCCCATGACGATGCGGATATGCGGGAAGATGTCGTGGGGAGAGGCTATTTCGGTGGCCATGCCTGGTCGCGAATGAGTTGATCCGGCAACCAAGGGACGCCAGGGAAAAATTCCTGATCGAGCACGTCGGCGATTTGATAAGGACAATCGATAGGAAGATTCCTTCCAGGCATGCCCGTTTCGTCAATTGCTTTCAGCCTGGCAAACTCGAACTCGCTGGAAAGCTGCTTTCCAGGATAGGCCTTCAAGCTTGGGCTTTCATCTATGAGCTTCTTGATCTGATACCGCTGCTCCCGAATGGTGAGCAACCAACCTGCCTTGCGTCGCTCTGCTTGGAACTGCCACTTCAGCAAATGCAAAAGCAGCGTTCCAAGTCGGTTCGCAATCTCCCTCTTGTCGCTCCGCCCCAAGCTCTCGATCTCCTCGGCAAGATTCTCGCGATCGAGGTCGGAAAGACGACCTTGGCGCAGCAGCGCGCCCTGCTCGGCGCACCACTGAGCATAGTCGGCCTCAATGGGTGTAGACTTATGCCGCTGCTGTATCTGGACCTTGTTCATGGTCGCATAATGCGCCGTTTTAGGCCCCAAGCCAATCGCCGTCCGCCAATCACTGTTCGCGTCAAAACAGAAAATACCGCTGTGCCATCGGCAGCACGGTCGCAGGCTCGCAGGTCAGCAATTCGCCGTCGGCACGCACCTCGTAGGTTTCGGGATCGACCTCGACATGCGGCGTGGCGTCGTTGAGCACCATCGAATGCTTGCCGATGCCGCCGCGGGTGTTTTCGACAGCCATGAACTGCTTGTCGACGCCAAGCCGGCCATGCAGCCCTGACTCCAGCGCGGCTTTCGAGACGAAGGTCACGGACGAGTTGGTCCGGGCTTTGCCATAAGCGCCGAACATCGGCCTGTAGTGCATCGGCTGCGGCGTCGGGATCGAGGCGTTGGGATCGCCCATCGGGGCGGCGGCGATCATGCCGCCGATCAGCACCATGTCGGGCTTGACGCCGAAGAAGGCCGGGTTCCACAGCACCAGGTCGGCGCGCTTGCCGACCGCGACCGAACCGATCTCCTTCGACAGGCCATGCGCGATCGCCGGATTGATGGTGTATTTGGCGATGTAGCGGCGGACGCGGAAATTGTCGTTGTCGCCCGTCTCCTGCGGCAGCGAGCCGCGCTGGCGCTTCATCTTGTCGGCGGTCTGCCAGGTGCGGATCGCCACCTCGCCGACGCGGCCCATGGCCTGGCTGTCGGACGAGATGATCGAGAAGGCGCCGATGTCGTGCAAAATGTCTTCCGCCGCGATGGTCTCCTTGCGGATGCGGCTCTCGGCGAAGGCGATGTCCTCGGGGATCGACGGCGACAGGTGATGGCAGACCATCAGCATGTCGAGATGCTCGGCCAGCGTGTTGACCGTGTAGGGCCGCGTCGGGTTGGTCGAGGAAGGGATGACGTTGGGCAGGCCGCAGACCTTGATGATGTCGGGCGCGTGGCCGCCGCCGGCCCCCTCGGTGTGGAAGGCATGGATGGTGCGGCCCTTGATGGCCGCTACCGTGTTCTCAACGAAGCCGGATTCGTTGAGCGTATCGGTGTGGATCATCACCTGCACGTCGTGGTCGTCGGCGACCGACAGGCAGCAATCGATCGCCGCCGGCGTGGTACCCCAATCCTCGTGCAGCTTCAGCGAACAGGCGCCGCCCAGAACCATCTCCTCGAGCGCCGCCGGCAGCGAGGCATTGCCCTTGCCGGACAGGCCGATGTTCATCGGGAAGGCGTCGAAGGACTGGATCATGCGCGCCATGTGCCATGGCCCCGGCGTGCAGGTGGTGGCCAGCGTGCCATGCGCCGGGCCGGTGCCGCCGCCGAGCATGGTGGTGATGCCCGACATCAGCGCCTCCTCGATCTGCTGCGGGCAGATGAAATGGATATGCGCGTCGAAGCCGCCCGCGGTAAGGATCTTGCCTTCGCCGGCGATGATCTCGGTGCCGGGGCCGATGATGATGGTGACGCCATCCTGTGTGTCCGGGTTGCCGGCCTTGCCGATTGCCGCGATGCGGCCGTCCCCGAGGCCGATATCGGCCTTGAAGATGCCGGCGCTGGCATCGATGACCAGCGCGTTGGTGATGACGGTGTCGACCGCGCCGCCAGCGCGGGAGACCTGGCTCTGGCCCATGCCGTCGCGAATGACCTTGCCGCCGCCGAATTTCACCTCCTCACCGTGGATGGTGAAATCCTTTTCGACCTCGATGAAGAGTTCGGTGTCGGCGAGCCGTACTCTGTCGCCGACCGTCGGGCCGTACATCTGGGCGTAAGCGGCACGGGTTAGTCTGGCCATCAGCGATTGCTCCCGAAATGCGGTGTTGGTGAAGCCGGGCTGCACATTGCCGCCGTCCAATGGTCACGCAATGACCCGCTGGACGACACCTTCCGGACCCATTTCGCGGTTGAGGTTGACAGGTCACCCCCCAACGACCGTTTGCCCAATCGATGGAAGGAAAATCCATGCGCAAAACGATAGTTCTTGCAGCCGCCGCCAGCCTGATGCTGGCGGGCGCCGCCAGTGCCCAGCAGCAGCCCGCGCAACAGCCCGCTCCGATTGCCCCCGCTCCGGCCGCCCCTGGCGGTCAGCAAGCCGCGCCGGCAATCCAGAGCGTCAACGTCATCGACATCAGCGAGCTGCCGAAGGACACCCAGACGCAGGTCAACCAGGTGATCGCCCAGCGTGGCGATGCCGGCCTGCAGAAACTGCGCAGTTCGATCGACGCCACGCCCAAGGTTAAGTCCGCCCTCCAGGCCAAGGGCATGACCTCGGCTCAGGTGGTCGCGGCCAGCATGGAGCCGAACGGCGCGCTGACCCTGATCACCAAGAAAGCCAGCTGACGAACCGGCGCGGCGGGCCGGCATCCGGTCCGCCGCCCGGGTCGCGGAGGGAACCCTGACAGGGCCGGGGGCGTTTCGTTTTCCAGGTCTTGAAGCAAACCGCGAGAGCCAACGATGACGGTCACCACCCTGCCCGATATGAGATGGCTGCATGCCCTTGCGGCGGCTGCCTTTCTGGTGGCGAGCGCTCCCCATGCGGCGCTGAACGCGCAGGGTCTTGAAAGTCCCGAGACCGTCGACCGCATCGTCGGCTCGCAGGTCAATCAGGAAGAGGCCAAGGCAACGGCGGAAATCGGCAAGGTCAGTTCCGCGATCGACCGCACGCGCGAAAACATCAGCACGGTGCGCAAAACGTCCAAGCTCGACAAGGTCGATATCGTATTCCTGACCGACGCGGCCCGCAGCGAAGGCGGCCCGCCGCCGGCAATCGAGAACAAGGTTCGGCAGCATCAGGACGATGTCGCCGAACTGCGCAAGGAGATCGAGGCCAACGCGCTGCTTTTCAACGCCATCGATTCGCGGCGTGTGCTTGCCCAGGATGTTCTGGCCGTGGAGTTCGACGATCCCGGAAAGATCGTCATCTACGCGGCCGCCAAGCCCTCGGACTGAGCGACGCGCAACGCTCGTGCCTGCGCTGAAGCCACTCCTCGCGCGCCACGCAGTAGACGCCCTCACAGCTTGCCCATCACCTTCTGCTGGAATCCGTAGACCTCGCGCTTGCCGCCAAGCGGCACCAGCGTAACGTCCCGCTCCTGCCCCGGTTCGAAGCGCGTGGCGGTCCCGGCGGCGATGTCGAGGCGCATGCCGCGCGCCCGTTCGCGATCGAATTTCAGCGCCTCATTGGTTTCGAAGAAATGGTAGTGGCTGCCGACCTGGACCGGCCGGTCGCCACTGTTGGCGACTTTCAGGGTGAGGGTCGGCAGATCCTTGTTGAGTTCGATGTCGCCTTGGGCGGGGATGATTTCGCCGGGGATCATGGAGCCTCACACGACGCCGAATGCGAGGCCGACGCCGATTGCCGTGCAGGCGGCACCGGCGATGCGGGCCACGCGGCGAAACCCCGTGCCGAGGCCAAGCCCGGCGGCGATGCCGATGGCATGGAGCAACATGGTGGCGATGGCAAAGCCGGCCATATAGTCGAGCCCACCGGCATTTTCGGGCACTTCCGTGCCATGGGCGTGGCCGTGGAACAGCGCGAACAGGCCGAGGATGGCGACACCGGCAGAGACAGGCAGATCGACCGCCAGCGCCACCAGCAGACCGAGCGCCACGACCGAGGCCAAAATGCCCGGTTCGACGAAGGGCACCGGCACATGGGCCATGCCAAGGGCCGCGCCGGCGAGCATCACGCCGACAAAGGCCGCCGGCCAGGCCCAGATCGCCTTGCCGCCCTTGAGCGCCGCCCACAGCCCGACCGCGATCATCACGGTCATATGATCAAGGCCGGACAAAGGATGCATGAAGCCGGCGGTGAAGGAGGAGGTCGGGCCGATGCCGACATGGGCGTAGGCAGGCATGGCCGCCGCCACGAGCAGGAGCGCCGAGAGGCACAGGCGTTTGACAGGGATCATTTACTTGCCTTTCGTTTTGCGATGTCAGGCGGCCTTGGCCGGCCCGCAGCCCTCAGCCTTGAGCACGCGTTTGGTCGAAGCCGGATATTTCTTCAGCATCGCGGCGGGGCGGATCGGCCGGGCCGTAAAATTGCCGCCGCAGTTGGGGCAGACGCCGCCAAGCACGGTTTCGGCACAGCCGGCGCAGAAGGTGCACTCAAAGGTGCAGATCCGCGCATCCCTGGCTTCCGGCGGCAGATCCTTGTCGCAGCATTCACAGTTCGGGCGCAGCTCCAGCATTTTTCTCTCCTCACCGGATCGGTTCGTGCACGGTCACCAGCTTGGTGCCATCGGGGAATGTCGCTTCCACCTGCACGTCATGGATCATCTCGGCGATGCCTTGCATCACCTGCGCGCGGCTGACGATATGGGCGCCGGCCTCCATCAGTTCGGCCACCGGGCGGCCGTCGCGGGCGCCTTCGACGACGAAATCGGTGATCAGCGCGATGGCTTCCGGATGGTTGAGCTTGACGCCGCGCTCCAGCCGCTTGCGCGCCACCACCGCCGCCATGGCGATCAGCAGCTTGTCCTTTTCCCTTGGCGTCAGGTTCATGCGGCTTCCTGAAATGATACGGAGACAGTCACAGTGACCATAATTTGGGCAGCCCGGCCTTTCCTTTGAGCAATCCGACCAGCGGGACCAGCCGCTGGCGCAGCTGGTAGCCGTCCTCGGCGCAGAGCCTCGCAAGAAGCTTGCCAGATGTCTTCACGCTCCAGACGCTGGCGCCGCCCTGGTCGCCGATGATCTCGCGAACCGGGTCGAGCAAGGCTTCCGCCCGCGGCGACACCAGCAGCAGCGTTGCCACGGCGATCGCGCCGCCTGTTATCGCCGCGCGGCACAGGGTGTCGGCGATGCCAGGTCCGATGCGAAAATCCTCGGCATGGATGAGGGTTCCTTCCCTGCGGACACGCCAGCGGTCGTGAAAAATGCCCTGTGCGGCGCGTTCGCCCATGGCCAGGCGACCGAAGACGGCCGCTTCCAGCACCAGCGCCTCGGCGCCGGCCGCAAGCTCGACATCAAGCGTACGGGCAAAGGCGGCGCGGTCGAAGACGATGGTTTCCTGCGGCAGCCAGGCAACACTGCCGTTCTCGCCGACGGTCAGCTTCACGCTGGTTTCGGCATGGTCCGACGCGGCGCGATAGACTTTTTCACAGGCCTGGGTTGTGACCGTGGCGCTGGCATCGGCGCCGACATCGACCTCCCAGCCGAGACGGTCGCCGCCGGTCAGCCCGCCGGCGGTGTTGATCAGGACGGCCTCCAGCGGACCGGCCGAAACGGCCGGCAGCCTTATCTTGGCGGAGCCGTCCTGATAGAGGCGCCGCAGCCGCGTGCGGCCGTCGCTGCTGGCGCAGCAAAGCTGCGCCTTGCCCGCCGCGCGCTGGGCCAGCTGACCTGAAAACTTCGTATTCTCGATCGTATCCACGCCGCCAAGTTAAACACTGTGGCGCTTTTGTCGACATATAGCTTGTTGCTTGATGGCGTTTCCGTTTCTATAGAGGGAACCACCTTGGTACGGTCAGGCGACGCTTGGCGGAGGTATAAGGCGAAGATCGCGGCCTGATATCGAGGAAAAGAAGGCGCCGTTCAGTTGGCGTCGGGAAACGACACAGTGGGGAAGAAACCGAATGGCTGACCAGCTGGCAACGGACATCATCGAGAAGATCAAGGCCCATGCCGAGCCGGGCGGCGAGGAAATCACCACAACAACCGAACTGACGGCGCTCGGCATCCATTCGCTGGAGCTGACCGAGATCATCTTCGACCTCGAGGAGCAGTATGGCATCGAGATCGAGATGAACACGGTCGATGCCTGGAGCAATCTGAAGAATGTCGGCGACATGGTCGAGGCCGTTCGCGCGCTGATCGCGAAAAAAGCCTGACCGAATGCAAAAACGCGTCGTCATCACCGGCCTTGGCGGGATATGCGGGCTCGGCACCAATATGCCAGCAATCTGGGGCGAGATGCGTGCCGGGCGTTCGGCGATCGGCCCTATCGGCAGCGATTTCCAGAGTGAACTGAAGGTCAAGACCGGCTGCGAGATCAAGGAACTGCCCGACCACGGCATCGAGCGCAAGCAACTGGTGTCGATGGATCGCTTCAGCCTGCTGGCGGTGATCGCGGCGAAAGAAGCCATGCTGCAGTCCGGATTGGTCCCGCATGCGGACAATACCTATCGGATGGGGACCATTATCGGTGTTGGCGTCTGCGGCTTCGAGACGGTCGAGGAGAATTATCGCGCCATCCTGATCGAGGGCAAGAATCGCGCCGGTATCTTCACCGTTCCCAGGGTCATGCCGGGCGCCGCCGCCGGCCAGGTCAGCATGCATCTTGGCTTGCGCGGACCGGTGTTCGGCGTCACTTCGGCCTGTTCGTCGGCCAACCATGCCATCGCCTCGGCGGTCGACCAGATCAGGCTCGGCCGCGCCGATGTCATGGTGGCCGGGGGCACCGATGCGCCGCTGGTGTGGGGCGTGCTGAAGGGCTGGGAGGCGCTGCGCGTGCTGGCGCCCGACACATGCAGGCCGTTCTCCGCCGACCGCCAGGGCTTGGTGCTGGGCGAAGGCGCCGGCATGGCGGTTCTGGAAAGCTACGACCATGCGATGGCGCGCGGCGCCACCATCCTCGCCGAAATCGCCGGCGCCGGCCTTTCGGCCGACGCCTCCGATATCGTCGCGCCGACTGTTGAGGGGCCGGAGGCCGCGATGCGCTTCTGCCTCGCCGATGCCGGGCTCAATCCCGAGGATATCGATTACCTCAACGCGCATGGCACCGGCACCAAGGCCAACGACCAGATCGAAACCCTCGCGATCAAGCGCGTCTTCGGCGAGCATGCGCGCGCGCTCTCGGTCTCTTCGACCAAGTCGATGCACGCCCATTGCCTTGGCGCATCGGGCGGACTGGAGATGATCGCCTGCGTCATGGCGATCCGCGAAGGCGTCGTGCCGCCGACCGCGAATTACCGCGAGCCCGATCCCGATTGCGATCTCGACGTGACGCCGAATGTCGCGCGCGAGCGCAAGGTGCGCGCCGCCATCAGCAATGGATTTGCCTTCGGCGGCACCAATGCGGTGCTGGCCTTCAAGGCCATCTGATCCGGGACGGTTGCCATTTGCTCCGGCAGTCACCACCTGCGCCGGCGGTTGCTATCCGCCCAGGCGGTCCGATCGGTTGACCATCCGTGCATGGTTAAAGCGTCGCCGCCATATTGATCCGGCCCGACCGCAGCTCTAATTCTTGGCCGACCCGCCAACACCGCGCCCTTGGCGCGCATCCCCGCCCAGGAGTTCCCGATGGCCGACCTGTCCGCCTTTCCGATCGCAACCCGTTGGCCGGCCCAGCATCCCGACCAGATCCAGCTCTATTCGGCGACGACGCCGAACGGGGTGAAGATATCGATCGCGCTGGAGGAACTGGGCCTGCCCTATGAGCCGCATCTCATCAACATCGGCAAGAACGAGAGCTGGACTCCGGAATTCCTGTCGCTCAACCCCAATGGCAAGATCCCGGCGATCATCGATCCCGACGGTCCGGACGGCAAGCCGATCGGCTTGTTCGAATCCGGCGCCATCCTGCTTTATCTCGCGGAAAAGACCGGCCTGCTGATGCCCGTTGACGCCGCGCGGCGCTACGAAACGATCCAATGGGTCTTCTTCCAGATGGCGGCGGTCGGGCCGATGTTCGGCCAGGTCGGCTTCTTCCACAAATTCGCCGGCCGCGAGATCGCCGACAAGCGGCCGCTGGAGCGCTACCGCGACGAATCGCGACGCCTGCTCGGCGTCCTCGATGTCAGGCTGAAGGGCCGCAAGTGGATCATGGACAATGACTACACCATCGCCGACATCTCGTTGCTGGGCTGGGTGCGCAACCTGATCGGCTTCTACGAGGCGCGCGATCTGGTCGGTTTCGACGATTTCGCCAATCTGGCGAAATGGCTGGAGCGCGGACTGGCGCGGCCGGCGGTGCAGAAGGGCCTGACCATCCCGGCCCGGCCCTGAACCCCGCCAGAACGGGGAAGGCGGGGTTCTACTTCGCTTTCGCCTTGGATCCGCCCCTGCCGACCACCGAGGCGGCAAGGGACGCCACGCCACGCGCCGTGGCCACGACCGCTCCGGCGGCGACATTGGCTGCCGTGCGAACCTTGGAGCCGGCGCCCGCCGCCGGTTTGCTCGCCCGGGGGGTCTTCGCCGCCGATTTAGGCGCGGCCGCTTTCGCCGTGCTACCCGACACGACTTTTTTAGGCGCCGCCTTGCCGAAGGCCTTCGCATCCTTGGAGCGCTGGGCGATCGCGGGGCCGGCCCCAGCAGTCGATTGCGGCGCTTTCGGTTGAGCTGACTTGCCCCTGGCGGGCTTTTTTGCCTTGGTTGCCATCGGACGGAATCCCTCTTCTGGCATGATTGCCTGACCGGGATAACGCCTTGTAAGTCTTAAGGTTCCCGTCGAAAAATACTGAAGATTGATCGGGTTAACCAATGACCAGGTCGGCCGCCCGGCGCCGGGCCAGCACGCGTTCGATGTTGGGCATGTCGTTGGAGGCGATCCAGGCGCGTGCATCCGCCTCGGAGCGGCCATGCTCGTGCCAGCGTTCCATCAGGCGGCGCTCGAGTTCGTTGCGCGGCACGTCGACGAAAATCGAGAAATCAAACAGCGGCGCCAGCCGCGACCACGGCTCCTCGTCGAGCAGCAGGTAATTGCCTTCGACCAGGATGAACTTGGTCTCGGAGCCGACGATCGCGGCCGCGGCGCGCGACAATTCCATGCTTCGGTCGAAGACGGGAATGGCGATCTCGGCCTCGCCGGCCCGGATGCGCCTCAAAAGTGCCTCGAAGCCGGCAAAGTCGAAGGTTTCCGGCGCGCCTTTTCGCGCGCGCAATCCGCGCGCGTCGAGCACGATGTCGTCGTAGTGAAAGCCGTCCATCGGCACGACTTCCACCGCGCCTTCCGGCAAGAGGTCATGCAGGCTTACCGACAGTGTCGACTTGCCGGCACCCGGCGGGCCCGCGATGGCGACGATGAAGCGCTTTGCCTTGCCGGCGCGCTTGAAGATGGTGGCGGCGAGGTGGGCGATTTCGGACATTTGGCTCTTCCCGCACGATTTCGGACGCATCTTGTCGGCAGTTGGCGGAAATTTCAAACCCTGCCGTCAGGCAATTTGCCTTATGCGGCCGCCGGCCGGCCGATGCGCAGGAATTCGCTGTCGAACAGGATCTCCAACGCGGTGGCGCCGGCCAACCGCAGGCGGCCATCCGCCGTGGTAACCTCCCGCGGCGGCTCTCCGCCCGGCAGCGGCAAGGCACCGATGACGTGCCGGAACGAGACGGCGCGGCCCTCACCAAGATCGAATGCCGTGGCCACGCCCTCGCGCTTCAGCCAATTGTCGCCGAGCGAGGCGGCGTGGCCGATCGCCGTGCGCCCATCCTCGATGCCGAGCACGCCGAGGTGGCGGCCGCTCCACGGCGCGTAGTCACGCCCGCCATTCGAGAACCACAGCATGGTGACCGGCAGTTCGGCCGGGTTCTTCAGCACCAGCACCAGATCGTCCTCTGCCTGACGCGCCAGCGCGGTCCAGCCCGGCCCGCCATGGTCGGCCTCGACCAAGGTGAGGAAATCCTCGCGCCGATCCTCCATGCGATAGTCCGTGAGATCAAGCGTACCGCCGCCGGCGGCGGGAAAATGCCCGAGGTCCGACGACCGACCGGGATACGCCAGCATGAAGCGGCCGCGCGCGGGGTCCGGCTCCAGCGGATCGGCCGGCGTGGCGGCAAAACGCTTCGGCGAGAAGGCCAGCCTGCCGCCGCCTCTCATCGCCGTCATCGGGTGATGAGCGACCGAGATTGCGCCACGGCCGCCGGAGAAAACATGTTCCTGGTAGAGGAAGGGATGATCGTCGATGAGCGTGAGGATCTTGTCGACGCTGGCGCCCATCACCTTGTGGCGCAGGCGGAAGACCGCGCGCCAGCCGCCCTGCGTGGCGCCGTTTTCCACCACATCCCAGGCGCTGTTGGCCGGCCAGCCATGCAGCGGCGCCTCCTCGACATCGCTGCGCGAAAACGGCGCGCAGAGAAAATCGCCGGAGAGCCGGACGGTGCCTTGCGGCAGGTCTGGAGGCAGCGTCTCGCTTGCGTCCACCCAGGGCGCGCGATGCAGCGGCCGCAGCCGGCGCCCACCGCTGTCGACGGTCATGTCGGCGATGTGGCCGACGGTGAGGTCGAGCGAAACCGAAATGCCCTTGGCGTTGATCGTGACCATATCCACCCTGCGATTCTGGAGCCGCCCACCAAACCCGCTTGGCGCACCTTGCGCAAGCGCGGCGACAGGCATTTCGCATCAAGGCAACGCCGCCGCCCCTCACCCAGCCTCCTCGCCCTGCCAAGGGCGGGGAGAGGAAATCAGGCCGTACCGCACTCGACAATCCCTGCTCCAACCGCCATTAACCAAATGGACGCATCCGCCGCGTTACGTTAGCTTCGCCTCATCTCAGCAACAGCATCGCCAGAACAGTCCAGCCCTTGTCCTTTCCGCGTCTCTTTCCGCTCCTCCAGAAAATCCTGGCCGCGCTCGCCCTGGTGGCCTTGGTGGCCGGCTGTTCGACCACAGCCCCGCCGGACTCGGTCCTGGCCGTGCCGGCGGCGCCGCAGAAATACGCGGCCATCGTCGTCGACGGAAAGAGCGGCAAGCAGCTGTTCGAGGTCAATTCGACGGCGCAGCGCTATCCGGCCTCGCTGACCAAGATGATGACGCTCTATCTGCTGTTCGAGGCGATGGACACCGGCCGCGTCACTAAGGAGACGCAGATCCCGGTTTCCGACCACGCCGCCTCGCAGCCGCCGACCAAGATGCGCTTCCGGCGCGGCGAGACGATCGACGTCGATTCCGCCATCCGCGCCATCGTCGTCAAATCCGCCAACGACGTGGCGGTGGCGGTGGGCGAATATCTCGGCGGCTCGGAGGACCAGTTCGCCGCCATGATGACTTCCAAGGCGCGATCGCTCGGCATGACCAGCACCACTTTCCGCAACGCATCCGGCTTGCCCGACGATGGCCAGATGACCACGGCGCGCGACATGGCGGTGCTCGGCATGTCGCTGCAGCGGCGCTTTCCGCAGCATTTCCACTATTTCTCCGAAAGCGACTTCATGTTTCGCGGCCGGCTGGTGCGCGGCCACAACGACATGCTCGGCCGCGTGCGCGGCGTGAATGGCATCAAGACCGGCTATATCAGGGCGTCGGGCTTCAACATCGTCACCTCCTACGACGCCGACGGCCGCCAGTTGATCGTGGTGGTGATGGGCGCCGACTCGGCCCGCCAGCGCAACGACCATGTCGAAGCGCTGATCCAGCGCAGCCTGTCGCCCAGCATGGACGCCACCAAGACGCGGCTGATGTTCGCCGAACAGCAGTAGGTGAGGAGTGGTCCGCGCAGCGGACGAAAAGCCAATTGCTTGGCGTTTCGAATGACGAACGCCCTGAGCCTGCGACGGGCGCCCCTCAGCAGGCGAGGACCGTCGGCCGGCCACCGACCGTGTGAGCGCTCCCTGAAAACCCTCAGCCGGCTATTGTCTTGCGACTGTCACGCAATCGTGCGGAAGACGTGGCATAGGCTGCGAAATCCGACGGTGGCTATGCCCCGTCACCTCGGCGTATCCTAATTTGTAGCGCAGGAGCCCATGATGAGCACCGTTCCCAAGACATCCGAGCAGAAGGCGGCGGACAATGAGAACGACAGCGGCGGCGAATATTTCGAGGCGCCGACCACGCAGGAGGATTTGAGCGAGGTTTCGGACGAGCATTTCGACATACCCGAAGTGCCGGATTCCGAACCGACAACCTCCGGCGCGTCGCGCATAAAGCCGAAGAAGAAACCGTCGGCGATCTCGGGCCGCAAATTCCGCAAGCGCGACCTGGTGCGCATCGACACGCTGCGCCCGAGCCTCGCCGATCGCATTCATTCGGACCACCCCGACCTGCCCAAGGGCGCCCGCATCAGCCGCGAGGAGCTTGGCCGCTACCGCATGCGTTACATGGAGGAGCTCCTGCAGCAGGAGCACGGCGAATTCTCCGAGCTCGACCGCCAGGTGGTGGAATCGATCGCCCGGCAGGATACGATTTCGGAAAACAGCGAAGAAGAATTCGAGGAGCACCGGACGTTCGCCGACCGCGTCTCCGACGGCATGGCCGCCTTTGGCGGCAGCTGGTGGTTCCTGATCTCGTTCGGCAGCGTGCTGCTGGTGTGGATCGGCATCAACCTGTTCGAGGGCACGACCGGCGCCTTCGATCCCTATCCCTTCATCCTGCTCAACCTGCTGCTCTCCTGCATCGCCGCCATCCAGGCGCCGATCATCATGATGAGCCAGAAGCGCCAGGAGGTGAAAGACCGCCTGCGCTCCTTCAACGACTACCGCGTCAACCTCAAGGCCGAGCTCGAAGTGCGCCATTTGCACGAAAAGCTCGACTATTTGATCTCACGCCAATGGACGCGGCTGGCCGAAATGCAGCAGATGCAGCTCGATGCCATGCATGAGCTGGCGAGCGCGAAGAAGGCGAAACGGACGGTGCGCGGGCGAAGCGCGGTGAAGAGCGGGGTGGGGCAATAGTGAGGGATGGTGACGCGCAGCGGACGAAGCCTTACCGCCAAGCCAAGTTCGCAGCGCCGCCAATTGCCCGTTGAAGCCCGCGCCCGCTTCCGCTAAGAAGCCGTGACTTGCCGGTTCGCCGGCTGGTTCGTTTCCGGACCCCTTGTCCTGAAAGCACCCGTAGCTCAGCTGGATAGAGCGCTGCCCTCCGAAGGCAGAGGTCACAGGTTCGAATCCTGTCGGGTGCGCCAGTTCCGGACGGTCCGTTCCGGGCACATGGGTAACACTTTTGGCTCGAACGGGTTTTGGAGCCTGACTTGCCCACAACCACTCCCAAAACCAGGCGTGTCCTGATCACCGGCGCCGGCGCTGTCGACGGCATCGGCTTTGCCATTGCCCGCCAGTTTGGGCAGGCCGGGCATGCGGTTTTCCTGACCGGCGCCAGTGCGCGGGTGCTGGAGCGCGCTGGCGAGCTTCGCGGCGAGGGCATCGATGCCATGGCCGCGGTCGCCAATCTCACCATTGCCGCGGAGGTGGAACGGCTTCGGGCCGAAGTCGGCGCTGTCGACATCCTGGTCAACAATGCCGGCATGGGATCGCTGACGACGCCGTCCGTCGACAAGGCATTCCTGGCGATGAGCGAGGCCGAGTGGGACCAGGGCATCGAAACCAGCCTGAAGACCGCCTTTCTCGTCACCAGGACGTTTCTGCCGGCGATGGTCGAAGCGGGGTATGGGCGCATCGTCAATGTCGCGTCGGTGACCGGGCCGCTGGTCTCCTACCACGGCACCGCCGCCTATTCCGCGGCGAAGGCCGGGATGGTCGGCCTGACCCGCACATTGGCGCTGGAGGTGGCGCGCCACGGCGTCACCGCCAATGCCGTGGCGCCTGGCTGGATCGAGACGGGTGCGTCAAGCGAGGCGGAGCGGATAGCGGCCCTGCATGCGCCGCCGGGCCGCGCCGGCCGGCCCGATGAGGTCGCGGCGGCAGTCGTGTTCCTGGCCTCCGAAAGCGCCAGCTATATCAACGGCGCCTTGCTGGTGGTCGACGGCGGCAACAGCCTTGAAGAACGCAAGGGATAGACCCCTTGGAGTAGCCCTTTGCCTGGGTGGATTTCGACCTTCTGGCGCAACTCCTTCCACCCGAAATGAACTTGGTCCGTCGGAAGAAATTTCCACGCAGTCGGACTAAACCTGCGAGACGCCTCCAGGCTTGACTCTATCATCAGTCCATACTAATAATAAGTCATGACTGTTGATAGCGCACAGCTCGCCGCCTTGGGCGATCCGACCCGAAGGCAGATTTTCGAACTTATCGCGGAGCGGCCGCGCTCGGTGGCGGATGTCACGCGGCAAGTCAGTGTGTCGCAGTCCGCGGTGTCGCAGCACCTGAAGGTCCTCAGGGATTCGCGGCTGGTGCGCGCGGAGCCGAAGGGTGCCAGCAACGTCTACCACATCGATCCGCACGGGCTTGGCGAAATGCGCGCCTGGCTCGACCGGTTCTGGAGCAAGACGCTCGCGGCCTACAAGCTGGCCGTCGAGACCCCACCAGAGGAGTGACCATGAACACCCAGATCCCCATCGCCTCCGTAAAACAGTCCGTCGTGGTCGAGGCGCCGATCGAGCGCGCCTTCAAGGTTTTCACCGAGGATTTCGGCAATTTCAAACCGCCAGAGCACAACCTGCTTAAAACCGAGATCGCCGAGACGGTGTTCGAGCCTCGGGTCGGCGGCCACGTCTATGACCGCGGCGTCGACGGCAGCGAGTGCCGCTGGGCGCGTGTGCTGGCCTATGAGCCACCCAACCGCGTGCTCCTGAGTTGGGACATCAGCCCGCAATGGCGCATCGAGACCGACCCGGCCAAAACCAGCGAGTGGGAAGTGCGGTTCACCGCCGAAACGGCTGAGCGTACCCGCGTCGAGATCGAGCATCGCAACCTGGAGCGCCATGGCCAGGGCTGGGAGGGCGTGCGCGACGGCGTCGCCGGCGATCAGGGCTGGCCGCTCTACCTGCAGCGTTATGCTGATTTGGTTGCTCGGCAGGCCTGAGCGCAGTTTCGATGGCGCTTCGCCGCCTATGCGGTCAGGGCACCACGCCCCTGCACGCCCAAGCGACATTGGCGAACGACCTCGGCCCGTCCGGTCGTCCGGCCTGATAGGCATCGCGGACGGCAGTTTCAGTGCGCTCGCGCTCGGCTGCCTCCAGCGTGGTCATGTATTTGCCGAGCGGGCCTTCGCCCGCTGATATCGGCGCCCAATAATCGGCGAAGTCCTGGTAATCCATACGGATCATCAGCTCGGTTTCGGTCACGTCGGCCAGTCCCTGCTCGATGAAAGTCCGCTTCATCTCGCCGGGCTGCATCATCGGCTGAAAGCAATAGCGGCTGCGCATCTGGCGCCCGCTTTCGCTGAGCGCCGCCACCGTGTCGATCATCATGCGCATGCCCGCCATGCCGCCGAGATGATCCCACACCACGGCTGCGACCACGCCGCCCGGCCGCGTAACACGGCGCATTTCGGCAACCGCCTTGCCGGCTTCGGGCACGAAATGAAGCACCAGCAGGGCCAGTGCACGGTCGAATGTGCTGTCCGCGAACGGCAAGGCGGTGGCGTCAGCCTGCTGGATCTCGATGCGCGGATCGCTGTTACGCCGCTTTGCCGCCTCTACGAAAACAGGCGAAAAGTCGATTGCCGCGATCGCCGCGAGTTCGGCGGATTTCGCAAGCTCGAACGTCAGGCTGCCGGTGCCGCAACCGACGTCGAGTATCTTTTCGCCAGGGGCGAGTCCGGCGAAGCCGATGAATTTGGGCGCGAGCTTTCGGCTCCATCGGCCCATGAGTTGCTCATAGCCGGACGCGTCATGAACGGTGAAACTCGATGTCATATGGCCCTCCCCTGCTGCAGGAGCAGGCTAGACCTCTATAGGGATGAAGCCAAGACGCGGGGAGTGCGGTCAATGCTTGCATCCGGGACGGGACAAGAGGACCGGCGGTTTATGCGACGCCCTTGAACGTCGCCACACTCTCCCGCTCCACCAGCGGGCACTCCAGCTTGGTGATGGGATAGCGCCCCCGTCCCGCCACCGCCGGCGCTTCCAGTTGCTCGATCGCCCATTGCCCCATGGCCATGTGCGGCAGGATCGAGGTGGTCAGTGGCGGGAACAGATGGCGGGCGATTTCCTCGTCGTCGTAGCCGACGACGGAGATGTCGGCGGGGATGTGCAGGCCGGCTTCCTTCAGGGCTTCGTAGCAGCCGATGGCGGTGCGGTCGTTCTGGCAGAAGATGGCGGTGGGGCGGTCCTTGAGCGCCAGCAGTTTTACCGTCGCGGCGTAGCCGGCGCTGGCCGACCAGTCGCCCTCGACCACCAATTCGCCGTCGAAAGGGATGTCGGCGGTGGCGAGCGCGCGGCGGTAGCCCTTGAGGCGGTCCTGTGCCGCCTGCATCCAGGGTTCGCCCGTGATGGTGGCGATGCGGCGGTGGCCATGGCTGATCAGGTGGCGCGTCGAGCTCTGGCCGCCCGCGATCTCGGAGGGAACCACGGCTGGGAAAGCGTAATCCGACGTGTAGCAGTTGAGCAGGATGACCGGGATGTCTAGGCCATAGAGAAAATCGGGCGCGGTGATCTCGCGGGTGAAGATGGTCATATAGATCAGCGCCGAGATGCCGCGCCGGGTCAGCGCCGAGATGGCGCGCGGCTCCATCACGGCGTCGCCCATGGTCTGCGCCACCAGAAGCACGTTGCCGGCATTCCACGAGGCCTGGCGCGCGCCCTCGATGGCGACCACGGCTTCCGGGCTGGTGGCGAGCTGGTCGACGGCAAAACCGATCACGCCGTCGAGCCCGTCGAAGGCTGGCCCATAAAAACCGGGTCCACCGAAGGCGGCAGGCGGCTTCTCCAGCGCCGAGAAGGCGGGGGCGCTGTAGCCGAGCGCGCGGGCCGCCTCGATCACCCGCTCGCGGGTCTGCTGCGACAGGCGGATACCCGGCGAATTGTTGAGCACGAAGGAGACCGTCGCCTGCGAGCAACCGGCGGCGCGCGCGATGTCGGTCATGGTGACGCGGCCCTTGGGCTTCGCCGGCGCCTTGCGGCGCTTGGCGGTCGCGATGGCCGGATCCGTCGTCTCGCTCATGCGGCAGATGTTCCCCAATCCCAGGCCTGTCTAGCGGCGGCCCGCCGGGCCGACAAGATGGCGCGACGCTGCCGATCCCTGAGAACGTCGACTTTGTTTATAGTTATTATCACGCACGCATTCCAACAGTCATGGCAGGCTCAAGGCACCTTTCAAATCCCGGGATTGCAGGTCTCTGGACTCGGCACATAGGGATCGCGGCATCGGCAGAGCCGTGCAGCCATGGCACTTGCCGACCGCGATGTCGAGCCTTTGCTAATAGTGTTTACTAATACAAGAATGCGCTGTACCGTCAATCCATCGCATCCGGCCCGGCCGGGTCCGGGGCGCGGTGGAAATGTCCGTGAACGGTCCGATGGCGAGCGGATATTGCCTGCGCGAGCCATGTCTCGGATATGTGATATGTCAGACAAATCGGACTATTTACGAACGAAGAATGGTTGTCTAAAGTCCGTGGCCGTGGCTGCAAACGACGCCATTCTTCAGTGCCGGGAACCCTTGAGGAGGAGGGGCGTCCAAGCCACGAACGGCAATTCAGGTGAGCAAGGCAATTTTAGTGAGCAAGATGGGTCAGCCCGATGGCTGGACCAAAACGGGAGGTTGAACATGAAATCCTTGATACGCAATGCATCCGTGGCCGCCGCGGCCCTGGTTGTCGGCCTGACGGCGACGGCTATCGCGCGTGCCGACGACAAGCCGACGCTGGCCTTCGTCGTCAACGGCGCTTCGGACTTCTGGAAAGCGGCCGAAGCCGGCGTCAAGAAGGCGCAGGGCGAACTGCCCGACTACACGCTCGAACTCAAATATCCCGAACAATCCTCGGTCGCCATCCAGCAGCGGCTGATGGACGACCTGGTCACCGCCGGCGTCAAGGGCATCATGGTCTCGGCCGTCGATCCCAAGACCTCGACCGACGGGCTGAACAAGATCGCCTCGGAGACGGCGCTGTTCACCACCGACTCGGATGCCCCGCAGACCAAGCGCGTCGCCTATATCGGCTCGTCCAATGTCGACGCCGGCAAGCAGGCCGCCGAAATCGCCAAGAAGGCGATGCCGAACGGCGGCAAATGCCTGGGCTTCGTCGGCCTGCTCGGCGCCGACAACGCCAAGGAGCGCATCCAGGGCATGAAGGACGGCCTGGCCGGCACCAAGATCGAACTCGTCGACGTGCGCGGCGACGACATCGACCAGGCGCGCGCCAAGAAGAATGTCGAGGACGCGCTGGTCGCCAGCCCCGACGTCACCTGCATGGTCGGCTTCTACTCCTACAACACGCCGCGCATCTATGAAGCGCTGCGCGACGCCGGCAAACTCGGCTCGATCACCGTCGTCGGCTTCGACGACGATCCGATCACGCTGGGCGGCGTCAAGGAAGGCACCATTGCCGCCACCGTCGTGCAGCAGCCCTTCGAATGGGCCTATCAGGGCATGAAGTTGATGGCCGCCTATCTCAAGGGCGACAAGTCGGGCATCCCGGCCGGCAATCTGATCATCATCCCGACCAAGATCATCGGCAAGGACGACGTCGACGCCTATGCCGCCAATCTCAAGGCGATGGCAGGAAACTAAGACCACAGGCAGTTCAGCCGGCTCATCTCACTTGAGCCGGCTGTTCGCATTGACGAACCCTGCCGGGGTCGTCAGTCTGCAGAACGGGCCGTTTTGGCCCACCGGCTGCTGTCAGGCATGATGAATTATTCCGACACCTCCATCGCCGCGACCACTCCGTTCCTCAGTCTCGAGAACGTGCGCAAGACCTATCCGGGCGTCGTGGCGCTGGACGGGTTTTCCATGGAGGTCCGGCCGGGCGAGGTCATCGGCCTGGTCGGCGAGAATGGCGCCGGCAAATCGACGCTGATGAAGATCCTCGGCGGCGTCACCACGCCCGATACCGGCACCATCACGGTCGACGGCACCGCCCATAACAGCCTGAGCGTGGAGGGCAGCCTGGGTTCGGGCATCGCCTTCGTCCACCAGGAACTCAATCTGTTCGAGAACCTCGATGTCGCCGCCAACATCTTCTTTGGCCGCGAGCCGCTGCGCGCCGGGCCGCTGAAGCTGGTCGACCGGGCGAAGCTGCGCGACATGGTGGCGCCGCTATTGAAGCGCGTCGGCGCCAATTTCTCCGCCGACACGCAGGTCGCCGATCTGTCGCTGGCGCAGCAGCAGATGGTCGAGATCGCCAAGGCGCTGTCGATCAAGGCCAGGCTGGTCATCCTCGACGAGCCGACATCGAGCCTGCCGCTCGCCGAGACCGACAAGCTGCTCGACGTCATCAAGGCGCTGAAGGCCGACGGCATCTCGGTCATCTTCATCTCGCACCGGCTGCACGAGATCGAGCGCGTCGCCGACCGCGTCGTGGTGCTGCGCGACGGCATGCTGGCCGGCACGCTCGGCAAGCGTGACATCAACCACGACCAGATGGTCAAGCTGATGATCGGCCGCATGCTGAAGGAGCGCGAAAAGGCCTCCGAGGCGGCGCGGGCGCCGGGCGCCGTGGCGCTGTCGGCCAAGGCAATCCGCACCCCAACCTATCCCGGCCGGCCGGTCGATCTCGATGTCAGGCGCGGCGAAATCCTGGGGCTCGCCGGCCTCGTCGGCTCCGGACGCACCGAATTGGCGCGCGTGTTCTTCGGCATCGACGCCAGCCTTGGCGGCGCGCTGGAGCTCAACGGCAAGCCGCTTACCCTCGGTTCAGCGGCGGACGCCGTCGCGCAAGGCATTTTCCTGGTGCCGGAAGACCGCAAGCTGACCGGCATCCTGCTCGACCTCTCGATCGCGCAGAACATTTCGCTGCCCAACCTGCCGGCGCATGCGAAGCGGTCCCTGGTTTCCGCGAGTGCCGAGACCGTGACCGCCGAGAAGCAGAAGAAGGACCTCGGTATCAAGGCGCCTTCGGTGCAGACGCGCACCGGCACGCTGTCGGGCGGCAACCAGCAAAAGGTCGTGCTCGGCAAATGGCTAGCCATGAACCCGAAGGTGATGATCCTCGACGAGCCGACGCGCGGCATCGACATCGGCGCCAAGGCGGAGATCTACGGGCTGATGCGGGCGCTGGCCGATGCCGGCGTCGCCGTGCTGATGATCTCCTCCGACATGGAAGAGGTGATCGGCGTTTCCGACCGCATCGCCGTCATGCATGAGGGCCAGATCTCGGGCATTCTCGACAAGGACCAGTTCAGCCAGGAAAACGTGCTTTTGCTCGCGGTGGGCAAGCAGCCGAAATAATTTGCCTGGGTCGCGCCA
The DNA here is from genome assembly GCF_020165665.1 of Mesorhizobium sp. BH1-1-4. Taxonomy (NCBI): domain Bacteria; kingdom Pseudomonadati; phylum Pseudomonadota; class Alphaproteobacteria; order Hyphomicrobiales; family Phyllobacteriaceae; genus Mesorhizobium; species Mesorhizobium sp. BH1-1-4. The sequence continues at coordinate 61,503 of NZ_JAIUIN010000019.1, read as the reverse complement.
ACGCGATCCGTCCAGGCCGGCATTGGGGAGAAGACGATGACAAAGAAAGATCTCGGCCTGCTGATCCTGATCCTGGTGGTCGGCGCGATCGTTGCCATCATCAATCCGCGCTTCCTGTTGCCGATCAATCTCGCCAACACCTCGAACCTGATCGGCCTGTTCGGCATCCTGTCGATCGGCCAGGCTTTCGTCATCATCACCGGCGGCATCGAACTCTCCGTCGGCTCCGTCGTCGCGCTGCTGGGCACGCTGTTCATCGACTTCATCGCCGTGCGCGGCATGGGATGGCCCGTTGCCTTCGTGCTCATCCTGGTGCTCGGCGCCATCATCGGGCTGGCGCATGGCTGGCTGATCACTAGGCTGAAATTGCAGCCCTTCGTGGTGACCTTGTGCGGTCTGTTGATCTATCGCGGCGTCGCGCGCTTCTATACCGCCGACGGCACGGCGGGTTTTGCCTTCGGCCAGAATTTTCCCGATCTCGAATTCCTCACCGCCGGCCGCTCCTGGGGCGTGCCGAACTCCTTCTTCGCGCTGATCGTCATTTCCATCGTCATGTGGGTGGTGCTGCACCGCTCGGTGTTCGGGCGCTATCTCTACGCCATCGGCAAGAACGAGGAGGCGGCGAAATATTCGGGCATCCGCACCGGGCGTGTCGTCATGGCGGCCTATGTCATCTGCGGCGTGCTCACCGCGCTGTCGGCGATCTATTTCGCCATGTATACGCGCTCGATCTCGCCGGCCAGCCATGGCCAGTTCTACGAGCTCTACGCCATCGCGGCGGCGGTGCTCGGCGGTTTCTCGCTGCGCGGCGGCGAGGGCTCGCTGATCGGCGTCCTCCTGGGCACGGTGCTGCTGCAGGAATTGCAGAACCTGGTCAATCTGCTCGGCATCCCCTCCTCGCTCAACTTCGCGGTGATGGGCGGCGTCATCCTCATCGGCGTGCTGGTCGACCAGCAATGGGGCGTGTTCCGGGCACGCCGGCGGATGGTCGATGCCGCCCGCAAGGGCGCGGTCGGCGCGGCCGCGGAATAAGTCCCGCGCCCGTGTAACTGCTTGTCCCTGCCGGCAGATTATTATAATAGCATAACCGGTGCTGGCGGGGGAGCTGACGGGACATGCGCTGCGATTTGCGAGGCAAGGTAGCGTTGGTCACGGGAGCCGCCGGGGCGATCGGCGGCTCGATCGCCAAACGCCTGTCGGACAATGGCGCGGCGGTCGTCGTGGCCGACATCAATGGCGAAGGCGCAAAAGAAGTCGCGGCCGGCTTGGGCGATGCGATGGCCTGCGCCACCGATATCCGCGACCCGGCCTCGGTGGACGCCGCGATCGCCGTGCTCATGCAACGCTATGGCCGCCTCGATATCCTGATCAACAATGCCGGCGTCAACACGCTGGCGCACCGCGTCACCTTGGAGGAATTCCCGACCGAGGAATGGGACCGCATCACCGGCATCGACCTCGACGGCCTCTACATCACGAGCCGCGCGGCACTGGCCCCGATGCTCGCCGCCGGCAAGGGGGGGCGCATCGTCAACATCGCCTCGGTGGTCGGGCTTGCCGCGATGCGGCTGCAAAGCCCGTTCGTCGCCGCCAAGGCCGGCATCATCCATCTGACACGCTCGATGGCGATAGAACTCGGCGGCAGGGGCATTCTCACCAACGCCATCGCTCCGGGTTCGGTGATGACGGCGCTGACCGCCAAGCTGTTCTACGGCGAGGACGGCAAGTTCGCCGGCCGCACGCAGGAATTCCTCGCCCATGTGCCGCTGGCCCGGCCGGCCCAGCCGGAAGAGATCGCCGAGGCGGTGCTGTTCCTGGCCTCGCCGGCGGCCAGCTATGTCAATGGCCAGGTGCTGGCGGTCGATGGCGGCTGGACGGCGGGATACATGATGTGAGCGGGGCTATGGAAATCGATCTCGCCGGCGCGACGATAGAACTGGAAGGCGCCAGCAATCCGGTCGCCGAGGCCGCACTCGCCGCCTTGCGCGCCAATGGCGGCCGCATCATCGAAGGCACGCGGCCCGCCGGCGTGCCGCCTCCCGACATCGTTCTGGTGTCATGCCCTTTGCGTCCGGGCACCACGGCGGAAAATCCCGGCACCTTGTATGCGGCCGCGCGCAAGGCGGCGGTGGCCATGACCGAGCGCGGCGGCGGACGCATCGTCTTCCTGCTTTCGGTGGCCGCCGGCATGCCGATGCGTCGCCATCCGCGCTTTTCCATGGAGAACGCCTCGATCCTGGCCGGCATGCGCACGATGGCCATGGAGTTCGGCCCCAAAATCCTGGTCAATGCCGTCGGTGTCGGCTTGGTTGAGGACGAGGCCATGGTTTCGGGCGACAAGGCTATGCTCAGCCACGTCCCGGTCGACCGCGCCGGCAATATCGAGGAAGCGGTTGCGGCCGTGCTGTTCTTCTGCGATCCACTCAACACCTATACGACGGGCCAGATGCTGGGCGTCGACGGTGGATGGATGGCGGGCTATGGGCGTAATTTCTGAACCGCTGACACTGAAGGCCGGCGCGCTCGAGGTCGGGCTTGTGCCTGACATCGGCGGCTCCGTCAGTTCACTGCGCTGGCGCGGCGTCGATCTGATGCGCCGGCTTTCGGAGGATGATCGCAAAGCCGGCAATGTGCTCGGCGTTGCCATGTTTCCGATGACGCCCTATGCCAACCGGATCGCCGGAAATGTCTTCGATTTCGCCAGGAAACGCTGGCAGGTCGCGCCCAACAACCCGCCGGAAAAATACAACGTGCATGGCAGCGGCTGGCAACAAGCCTGGACCGTGGTGGAGGCAGGAACAGCCAGCGCGATCCTGACACTGGATATCGCCGCCGGAGCCGACCCTTATTTCTATCGCGCGACGCAAGCTTTCGTCGTTTCCGGTGGAGGGCTTGGTGTGACCATGACACTGACCAACACCGGGCCGGTTGCCCTGCCGTTCGGCTTCGGCCTGCATCCCTGGTTCGACCGCGATCCGGATGTGACGCTGCAATTCAAGGCCAGGCGTTTCTATCTCGAAGAGCCCGACGGCGTTTCCGGCGATCCCATCGGCTTGCCACCCGAACTCGACTTCGCCGAAGGCCGGCCGCTGCCGGCGGGCTGGCGCAACAATGATTATGGCGGCTGGAACGGCGAGGCGATCATCCGCTTTCCCTCGCGCGGTGCTGGGCTGCGGATCACGGCCGATCCGATCTTCAGGCATCTGATGCTCTATGCCGATCCGACCAAGCCATATTTCTGCGTCGAGCCACAGACCAACGCATCCGGGGCCTTCAATCGGGGCCAATGGGATGATCCGGAAGAGGGCGTCATCGTGCTTGGCCCGGGGGAAAGTGCAGCCGGCGCTGTTTCGTTCATGCCCTTCGCGCTTCAATCCTAAAGCAGCCGCGCCAGCAGACCGCCATCCACTTGCATGGCGCTGCCGGTGACGAAGGACGCGGCGTCCGAGATCAGAAAGCCTATCGCCGTGGCGATCTCCGAGGGATTGGCGATGCGGGCGATCCGGTTGGGCTCGAAGGAGAGGCCCAGCGCTTCCGCGCCGCCGGCGGCCTCCAGGCCGTCGAGCGTCATTCTCGTGGCGACCGAGCCGACCAGCACGGCGTTGACGCGGATGCGGTCGACGGCATAGTCGAGCGCCATCTGCCTGGACAGGCCGACGACCGCTGCCTTGGTCGCCGCATACGCCGGCACGCCTGGAACCGTGGCGTCGGCATGCACGGAGGCGATGTTGACGATCGAGCCGCCGCCCGTCGCGCGCAGCAGCGGCAGGGTTGCCCGGCAGACCCGGAAGATCGCGGTCAAATTGACGGCGATCGTCCTGTCCCAATCCTCGTCGGAAAGCTCTTCCAGTCGCTTGCCGGTCGGATAGATGCCGGCGCAATTGACGACCGCGTCGAGCCCGCCAAACCGCTCTTGCGCCGCCACCACGGCGGCCTGGACGTCCGCTTCGCGGGTGAGGTCGCTCTCGCGGAAGATCAGCCGGCTTTCGCCATAGCGGCTTGCGAGTGCCTTGCCGTCATCGCCGTCCAGCCCGGCGCCAAGGACCTTGGCGCCCTCGGCGACAAGATAGTCCGCCGTCGCCCGGCCGATCCCCGTCGCCGCGCCAGTGACGAAAACGCGTTTGCCGGCAAATGTCATGCCGTAACCTGTGCCTGGCGCTCGGCCTGCGCCTTGGTCACCGAACGCAAGACGCGGCCCTCGCCGCCTTCGCCACGGCCGAATTCGTCGACGATGCGGCCATCGGCGACAACGAGGCAGCGGTCACAGAGGCCGATCAGTTCCTCAAGTTCCGAGGCGACGATCAGCAGCGCGACGCCCTTGTCGGCCAGCTCGACCACCAGCCTATAGATCTCGTGGCGGGTTGCGGCGTCGACGCCCTTGGTCGGCTCGTCGAGCAGCAGCACCTTCGGCGCCCGCATCAACACGCGGGCAAACAGCAGTTTCTGCTGGTTGCCGCCCGACAGATGGGTGACGGCGGCCTGCGGCGACGAGGCCTTGACGTTGAGAGCGCGCATGGCTGTAACGATGGCGCCGCGCTCCAGCCCGCCGCGCACCACGCCGTGCCGCGACAGGGGCGCGAGATTTCCGATGGTGATGTTGGCGCCGACCGGCAGGTTGAACAGCAGGCCGTCGCGCTTGCGATCCTCGGTCAGCAGCGCGATGCCGGCGGCACGGGCATCCCTGGGCGATTTGATCGATACGGCTTGCCCGCCGACATGGATCTCGCCCTCGGCCGGCACCCGGCCGTAGATGCCGTGCAGGATCTCGCTGCGTCCGGAGCCGAGCAGACCCGCCAGCCCGACGATCTCGCCGGCCGCGACGGACAGGTCGATATCCTTCGCGCCATGGACGGCACCGCCATGGCCGGCGACGGTGAGATGGCGAACCTCTAGCGCGGCCGGCGCGCCCACAGGCGCGGCGTGCTCGGGGAACAGCCGCTGCAACCTTTGGCCGGACATCGAGAAGATGAAGGTCTCGGCGTCGAAATCCTCGCGGGCAATGCGCACCGCCACCTGCCCGTCGCGCAGCACGGTGGCGCGGTCGCAGATGGCGAGCACCTCCGGCAGGCGATGGGTGATATAGATCATCGCCACGCCTTGCGCCTTGAGCCGGCGCAGCACGGAAAACAGCGCATCGACTTCGGTGCCAGAGAGCGAGGCGGTCGGCTCGTCCAGCATCAACACGCGCGGCTTCAGTACGATGGCACGCGCGATCATCACCAGATGGCGCTGCGCCGAGGTCAGCGACGCGACATAGGCCCTGGGGTCGATATCGATGCCAAGATCGGCGAAGATCTCGGCCGCCCGTTGCTCGAGCTTCCGCTGGTGAACCAGCACGCCGTCGCCGAGGCCCGTGCGACCGGCAAAGACATTTTCGGCGACGGAGAGCTGTTCGAGCACCTCGATTTCCTGTGGAACGTAACCGACGCCGTTCGACCGCGTGTCGGCCGGCGAGGCAAAGCTGACGGGCCGGCCGTCGAGCTGGACGGTGCCGGTGTAGGAGCCGGCCGGATGTACGCCGTTGAGAATCTTGACCAGCGTCGACTTGCCGGCGCCGTTCTGGCCTAGCAGAGCGTGGATTTCACCAGGGACCACGTCGAAATCGACCCCGCGCAACGCCTGCACGCCGCCGAAATTCTTGGTGATCGCGGTGGCTGAAAACAGCGGCGCTTGGGTGGTGTTGGGCACGGCGTTTCCTCGGAAGGCGCCGAGTCCGAGCAAGCGCGGATCCGGCGGCAGGTGTTACTGACCGGCGCTGTCCAGCATCTTGTAGTAGGGGTCGAGGTCGGCCGCGGTGATCACCTTGGCCGGCAGCGGATTGCTGTAGGGAACCGTCTTGCCCTGGGCGAGGTCGCCGAGCAGTTCGGCAACCTTGGCGCTCTCCTCATAGAGCGGCTGCGCGACGATGCCGTAGGCGGCGCCCGATTTCACCAGGTCGAGGTTCTGCCTGATGTAGTCCATGCCGATGATGACGACGTCGCGTCCGGCCTTGCGGGCGGCACCCGACCAGGTCTGGATGCTGTTGCCGGTGGTGCCGAAGGCGGCGGTCACGTCGGGATTGCCCTGCAGGATGGCCACCGCCTTGGCTTCGGCCGCCGAGGGCTCGAAGCCTTCCATCTGCGTGTCGAGCACCTTGATGCCGGGATACTTTGCCGCGATGGTCTTGCGGAAGGCGTCCGACATGGCGTTTTCGGTGTCGTTGGAGGCGCCTTGCGTCAGCGCCACCGTGCCCTTGCCGCCAAGCTTTTCGCCGATGGCGATGGCCGCATTGGCGCCGACCTCGCCGATGTCCTCGCCGGTCGCCGCCTTGAGGCCGTTGACGGTGCCTTCGGGCGGCAGGACGTGCCAGGTGACGATCGGGAAGCCCTCCTTGGCAAGCTTGGTGATGTAGGAATAGATCGCCGGGTCCACCCCGTAGACCCCGATGGCGTCATATTTGGTGCGGGCGAGTGCTGCCTCGGCAAGCGGCAAGGTCGCGGGAATGTCCCAGTTGGTGGCGCTCGGGTCGCCGACGACCTCGCAGGTATAACCGAGTTCCTTGCACTTGTTGAGGAAGCCCGCCTGCATCAGCCTGTGCACGGGGTGATCCTTCATCGCCTGCACCCAGAGCAGGTGAACGTCGGCCGCGCGGGCTAGGCCCGCCGAGCCCAGTGCGGTGGCGACCGTCGCCGCCAGCAGCGCGGCGCGGATCAAGCTTTTCTTCAAGTGAATTCCCATGCCTTACCTCCCTTGGTTTGCCGGCATGTTCGCCGGCGCAATATCCCGGCCGGCTCAGGCGCCGGCAATGAAGTAGCGGCGGCGCACGATGTCGAGGCCGACGGCCATGACCATGATCACGCCGACCGCGATCTGCTGCCAGTTGGAGTTGACGCCGATGACGACGAGGCCGCTCTGCACCACCTTCAGCATCAGGATGCCGACGACACCGCCGGCGACCGTGCCGGCGCCGCCGAACAGGCTGACGCCGCCGACCACGACACCGGCAATGACGGTCAGTTCCCAGCCGCTGCCGATCGAGGTGCCGCCGCTGCCGAGATCGGCCATGACGAACATGCCAGCGATCGCCGACAGCGCGCCGACGGTGATGAAGGCGCCGATCTTGTAGGCACTGGTGTTGATGCCGACGAGATGCGCTACTTCCTTGTTGCCGCCGGTGGCGTACATGTTGCGGCCGAGCACGGTGCGCCGCAGGACAAAATCGGCGACCACGGCGGCGATGATGAAGAAGGCGAAGCTCCAGCCGAGGCCAAAGGCGAGATCGGTGCCGCCGATCGTATTGATCGCCTCCGGAAGCGGATAGACGGGATAGCCGCCGGTCACCACCTGGATCAGGCCCTGGCCGATGAACAGCATGCCGAGCGTCTGGATGAAGGCCGGAATGCCGAGCCTGACGACGATCAGGCCGTTGAGAAGACCGATCAGGGCGCCGACGCCGATGCCGCCGAGGATGCCGACGCTCACCGGCAAAGCGGCCGCGGTCATCAGCTTGGCGGCAACCACCGCCGACAGTCCCGCGACCGAGCCGACCGACAGGTCGAACTCGCCGGCTACCAGCAGAATCGTCTGGCCGATGGCGATGATGCCGACGAACGACACGACGTTGAGAATGGCGCGGATGTTGCGTTCCGACAGGAAGGCAGGTTCGAGCAACCAGAAGAAGGCGACCAGCAGCGCCATCGCCGCCAAAACGCCAACTTCGCCGACGGCAATGAAGCCGATCAATCGCCGCCGGAACGACTGCGCATCCCGGGGCGGCGAGCTCACCTCAGCCGCACTGTTCATTCCTGACCTCCCTGGCGGCGCCTTTCGGCGGCCTCGGGCCGCCGATCGCACCCACGCCGATCCGGCGCGCTCCTCTTCGGCATTAAGATTATAATATTATAACTTGTCAACGGCGAAATGTTCAGGCGGTGCATTAGCCGGTCCATCGCTGGAAAGCATCGGCGGCAAACGCTATGAATGGGCGTTGCAGCGCGATCCCCGGCCCATTGCCATGGTGGATCGTCGGCGCTTTGGAGCCATTCGAGATGACCGATCGGCCAGGGGACGGCCCAGGTGGAAAGAAACCGCCGCGACGCCTCGGCGTGCGCGAGATCGCAAAGCGCGTCGGCGTCGCGCCGATGACGGTGTCGCGCGCGCTGTCCAATCCCGACATGGTCTCGCCGGAGACGCGCGCCAAGGTGCTCGAGGCGATCGAACAGGCCGGCTTCGTGCCGAACCGGCTGGCCTCGAGCATGCGCGGCAACGGCCGCATGATCGGCACGGTGGTGCCGCCGCTGATCAATTCGGGCATTGCCGAACAGGTGCAAGGCATGTCCGACGAATGCCACGAGAGCGGCTATTCGATGCTTTTGGTGCAAGGTGAATTCACGCAGGAGGCCGAGGACAAGGCGATCCGGGCTCTGCTCGGCTGGCGTCCGGTCGGCATGATCCTGCAGAGCTTCGTGCAAAGCGAGACCGCGCGGGCCTTGCTGAAGAACAGTGGCGCGCCGGTGGTGGAAATATCAGAGATCAAGGGTCGCAAACCGATCGACATGGTGGTCGGCGTCTCCAATTTCGAGACCGCCTATGCCATGACCATGCATCTGGCCGCCAAGGGCTACAAGCGGATCGGCTTCGTCTCGACGCCGATCCATGGCAATGACCGTCTGCGGCAGCGCCGCACCGGCTACCACGCGGCATTGACCGAACTCGGCTTCAAGAACCATGCCGACCTGGAGGTCGAGGTACCGATCACCGCGCAGGGCGGTGCGGAGGCGCTGGTGACGCTGACCTCCCGCCACAAGGATATCGACGCGATCTTCTTCTCCAGCGATACGCTGGCCGTCGGCGCCGTGCAGGAATGCCACCGGCGCGGCTGGGCGGTGCCGGGAAAGATCGCCATTGCCGGCTATGGCGACATGGATCTGGCCGCGCAGCTTCATCCGCCGCTGACCACGGTGAAGGTCAACCGCTACGAGATGGGCCGGCGCGCCGTGCGGCAATTGCTGGCAAGGCTCGGCGGCGACACCAAGGTGCCGACCATCACCAGCCTCGGCTTCGAGATCGTCGACCGGGAGAGTGCTTGACGTCTTGATGTTAGCCGAGACGCGCTCTCCAGCTTCGTCATCCTAGGGCGGAGCAGCCGCAAAGCGGCGTCGCGGAGACCCTAGGATCCATTCCGTGACCTCAATCGAGGGCGCGGCGGAGCAGAAATCTTCACCGTTTTCAACGGTTTAGCGTTACGGTATGGATCCTATGGTCTGCGCCGCGTCGCTGCGCTCCTTGCTCCGCCATAGGATGACGAAGGCAGTGAGGATTCGGTCATCTCGAAGACTCGCGATTTGCTTTCCAACGGTCATCACTATCCGAGATACCTAACCACGCATCTCCGTCTCTTCCCGCCGCCCCAACCGCTTCTCCCAACCCTGCGCGTGAACATTGAGATAGGCGTTGGGGTCGTAGGGATGATCCTTGATCGCATCGATGTCGAGGTCGATGCCGAGCCCCGGCGCATCGGGCAGGGACAGGTGGCCATTGTCGGGATTGACGGTCGGATGCCAGCTGACAAGCTCGCGCGTCCAGGGGTCGTTGAAGGCGTCGAAATGCTCCTGGATGAGGAAGTTCGGCACTGCCGCCGCCAGTTGCAGGCACACCGCCGTCGCCACCGGTCCGCCGCTCTGATGCGGCGCGATGTAACTGCCGTGGGCAAGCGCCAGATTGGCAACCTGCATGGATGGCGCAATGCCGCCGAGCGACATCGGCTCGGGCTGGAAGATGTTGACGCCGCCGCCCGCGGCCAGCGTATAGAACTGACCGACCGTGTCGTACATCTCGCCCGTCGCCACCGGGATCGGCGAGCGGTGCGCCACTTCGTGGACCGTCTCCTGGCGGTCGCGCGAGGTCGGCTCTTCCCACCAGTAGATGTCGAGGTCGGCGAACTTTTGTGCGGCCTGCAGCGCCGCGATCTCGGTGAAGCGGGCGTGCACGTCGATCAGGATCAGCGTGTCCTTGGGCAGGTGATCGCGCAATGTCCGGCAGATCGCATAGGAGAGATCCAGTTCCTCGCGCGAAACAAAGCCTTGCGCGGTGCCGAACGGGTCGAGCTTGAACGCCTTGAAGCCCTTGGCCAGCACAGCCTTCGCGGCTTCGAGAAAGGCTTCGGGCGTGCGCTCGGTGCGGTACCAGCCATTGGCATAGCCGAGCACGCTGTCGCGCACCTGGCCGCCGAGAAGCTGATGGATCGGCACGCCAAGGCTCTTGCCCAGTATGTCCCAGCAGGCGACCTCGATGGCCGCGATCACCGTGCGATGGATATGGCCACCGTCGAGCGATACGCTGTCCAGCATGCGCTTGGCCAGCGCGTTGATGCGGAGCGGGTCCTGGCCGATGGCGAGATGCTTGAGCTCGTGCACGCCGGCTTCGGTGGTCTTGATGAAGCCGTTCAGCGTGCCCTCGCCGATCCCGTGGATGCCCTTGTCGGTATGCACTTTGACGAACAGCCAGTTCTTCCAGCCGGCGCCGACGGCAAAGGTCTCGATTTCAGTGATCTTCATGCGAGAATCCTAACTCAATGCGGCAATGGTCGCGATGACGGCCTCGGTCGTCAGGCCGTATTTCGCCTGCAAGGTCGGCACCGCGCCGCATTCGATATAGCGGTCCGGCAGGCCGATGCGCGTCACTGTCTTCGCAATGCCGGCGTCGAACAAGGTCTCGACCACAAGGCTGGCAAGGCCGCCGACGACGACATGGTTTTCCACTGTCACGATACGGTCAGCCGACGCGGCGAATTCGGCCACCGCCCCGGTGTCGAATGGCTTTATGGTCGGCACATGCAGCACGCCGGCGGCAATACCCCGTTTTTGTAAGGCATCGGCTGCATCCAATGCCCTTTCGGTCATCAGGCCGGTCGAGATGATGCCGACATCGCTGCCCTCGCGCAGGCGGCGTGCCTTGCCGATCTCGAAGACATAGCCGGGCTCGAGCACGATGGGCACGCTGCCGCGCAGCAGGCGCATATAGACCGGACCCCGATAGTCGGCGATCGCCTCGGTCGCGGCCTCGATCTCGGTCGCGTCGCAGGGATCGATGATGGTCAGGCCCGGGACCATGCGCATCAGCGCCAGATCCTCGATCGCCTGGTGCGTGCCGCCATAGCCGGTCGTCAACCCCGGCAGACCGGCGACGATCTTGACGTCGAGGTTGGAGTGGGCGAGCGCGATGGCGACGAAATCATAGGCACGCCGGGTCGCGAACACGCCATAGGTGGTGGCGAACGGCACCTTGCCGGTACGCGCCAGACCGGCGGCGACGGCCACCAGATTCTGCTCGGCCATGCCGACATTGAAGAAGCGGTCCGGGAAGGCATCGCGGAACGGCAGGATGTCGGTATATTTGCCGAGATCGGCGGTCAGCCCGACAATGTCGGGGCGGCTCTCGCCGAGCCTTGCCAATGCCCGGCCGAAAGGTGCCTCAACGCTGCGCCGTCCGCCGCCTACGGCCTCGTCCTGGCCCATGGCCAGCGTGCGGCCGGCCTCCATCGCCGCGCCGCTCATTGGCTCGCCCCCACGGTTTTCTCGAACTCGGCGATGATGCCATCCCATTGCGCCACGTCGATGCGGAAGAAGTGCGACTTCTCGGAGGTTTCGATGCGCGGCACGCCCTTGCCGGGCAGTGTGCGCAGCACGATCGCCTTCGGCTTGCCGTTGCGGTTTCTCGCATCCGCCAGCGCGCCAACCACCGCTGCCATGTCGTTGCCGTCGATCTCCGATGTCTGCCAGCCGAAGGCGCGCCATTTGTCGGCGACCGGCTCCATGTCGAGCACGACAGGCCCATCGGCCTGGATGCCGTTGCAGTCGATCAGCGCCACCAGCCCGTCGAGCTTGAAGTGGCTGGCCGACATGGCTGCTTCCCAGGTCGAGCCCTCCTGCATCTCGCCATCGGACAGCTCGACGAAAACGCGTGCGTCGGAACGGTCGATACGCAAGCCGAGCGCCTGGCCGACGCCTTGCCCGAGGCCGTGACCGAGCGAGCCGCCGATCATTTCGACGCCGGGCGTGGTGTCGAGCGTCGACATTTCCAGCCGGCTGTCGTCGGCGCCATAGGTGACGAGTTCATCGACCGGAAGGATGCCGGCTTCGGCCAGCGCTGCCCACAGCGCGATGGAATAGTGCCCGGTCGACAAAAGGAAACGGTCGCGGTCCGGCCACGCCAGATTGGCGGGATCGTAACGCAGTTCGTGAAAGTACAACGCCGCCAGGACATCGGCGATGCCGAGGCCCTGGCCGATATAGCCCTGGCCCTGGCCGCGCGCCATGGTCAGCATATGGCGGCGCAGCAGCATTGCCTTGCGTTCGAGCGCGCCGATATCGGCGCTGCCGGGGGGAGAGTTTCGCGGCATCTGGATCAGTCCTTGTCGAGCCCGCCCGACATGTTCAGCCGCTCGGCGGTCATGTATTTTGGCGCGTCGAGGCAGAGCCACACCACGGCCTCGGCCACCTCGGAAATTTCGGCGCGACGCCCGATCGGGATCCTTCGCGTGCGTTCGTCGAGGAAGGCCTGCAGGTCGTTGCGGCCATTGGCACGGGCCAGATCGATTTCGGTAGAGCGCTGCATTTCGGTGTCCATCATGCCTGGCGCCAAGCTGTTGACCAGTACGCCATAGGGCGCGAGCGCGACCGCCGCAGCGCGGGTGATGGAATCGACGCCGGCCTTGCTCGCGGTGTAGGCGGTGTAGTCGGGCAGCGCCATGCGCGAACCCGGCGAGGTGATGTTGATGATGCGCCCCGAGCGCTGCTCGCGCATCACCCGGCCCGCCGCCTTGCAGGCCATGGCAAGCGCAGTGACATTGAGCGCCAGCGTGCGCGTCCAGGCCTTGAAGGTGGCGTCGAGGAAGGGTTCGATGACGCCATAGCCGGCATTGTTGACCAGAATGTCGATGCCGCCCCAGCGCGCGACGACTTTTTCGACCGCCGCTTCCGGCGCGCCTTCCCCGGTGAAGTCGCTGACGATGCTTTCGGCTTCCGTGCCGGTTTCGCCGATCTGCCTGGCGGTCTCGGCAAGCCCACCGCTGTTGATATCGGTCACCGCGACGAAACAACCGCGACGCGCTAGCTGGATCGCCACCTCGCGGCCGAGGCCGCCGGCGGCGCCGGTGACCAGGGCTCGCTTTAACGTCGTGTTTTGATTTTCGGCAGGCAAGCGAACACCCTCCCCGGTGGCCATCTTGACGTAATTGATACCGGTACCATAAATGCCTGTCAACGAGGATATGCTATTGTCCTGTCGACCGATCGGTCCGTTGGAGTGGGGAGAGAAAGATGAAAGTCGTCGCGCTCGAAACGCTGCAACTGGCGGAATTCCCGTTCCTGTTCTGGTTGCGCGCCCACACCGACGCTGGCTTCGTGGGCACCGGCGAGACCTTTTGGGCGCCAGGTCCGGTCGCCGCCTATATACATGACAATGTCGCGTCCTATCTCCTGGGCAAGGACCCGCGCGACATCGAGCTGCATGACCGTACGCTCGGCAGCGTCTATGTCGGCGCGCGCGATTCCGGCGCCGAGGTGCGCGGAAATTCCGCCGTCAACATCGCGCTGTGGGACATTTATGGCCAGGTGCTTGGCGAGCCGGTCTGGCGGCTGCTTGGCGGGCGCACCCACGGAAGCGTGCCTATCTACAACACTTGCGCCGGCTACAAACATGTCCGTGCCACCAGGAAGAACGCGCTGTTCGAACGGGGCGAGGACTGGTCGCTCAAATCTGGCGATTCGAATGAAGGTCCGTATGAAGACCTGCTCGCCTGGCGCTACAATGCCGGCGATCTCGCCAGGAGCCTGAAGTCGGAAGGCATCGGCGCCATGAAGATCTGGCCGTTCGACATCGCCGCCGAGGCCTCGAACGGCACCCGCATCTCGCTTGTCGATCTCGACAAGGCGCTGGAGCCCTTCCAGAAGATCCGCGACGCCGTCGGCCGCGACATGGAGATCATGGTAGAGCTGCACGGGCTGTGGACCTTGCCGCCTCTGCTGCGTATCGCCGAGGCGCTGAAACCCTACGACGTCGCCTGGCTGGAGGAGCCGATCCGCTACAATGAACTTGACGCCATGGCCGAGCTCGCCCGCCACACCTCCATCCCGATCGCCGCCAGCGAAAGGCTGGCATCGCGGCAGATGTTCAAACAACTGATCGACAAGCGCGCCGCCAGCGTCATCATGATCGACCTCGCCTGGTGCGGCGGCATCTCCGAGGCGCGCAAGATCGCCAACATAGCCGAAGCCAGCGAACTGCCCGTCACCTTGCACGACTGCACCGGGCCGATCGTCTATGCCGCGAGTTGCGCCTTGTCGGCGACCTTGCCCAACGTCAACTACCAGGAAGCGGTACGCGCCTATTTCACCGGCTGGTACAAGGAAATCGTCGCCGACATCCCGCCGGTCAGGGATGGGCAGGTCGCGCCGCTCGAAGGGCCGGGGCTTGGTCTCAGCCTGCGGCCGGAGCTGTTCCAGCGGCCGGACGCCACCGTGCGGATCACCAGAATCTAGCTTCTTACGCGGCTCTTTCGGAGCCAGTAGACATTATGCTATTATAATCTATGATGCATCGAAGCGGGCGATCAACAAGCCCGCCGCCGGCGCTCTGCCGCCCGGTGCCAGACGCATTCAGGGAGGCTTTGGTGGCAATGTCTGCGGCGCGCGCACGCGAGGATTCCAGAGGTGCGTCAAATCTGCCCGACCGGAAAATCCTGCTCGACCTGTTCGAACGCATGGTGCTGCTGCGCCGCTTCGAAAGCATCGCCCAGATCGCCTGCCGCAAGGGCGAAACGCCCGGTTTCCTGCACCTCTATATAGGCGAGGAGGCGACCGGCGTTGGCGTCTGCGCGCATCTCAGGCCAACCGACTGGGTGACGTCGACCCATCGCGGTCACGGCCATGCACTGGCCAAGGGCGCGGACCCGGGACGGGTCATGGCCGAACTGTTCGGCAAGGTCGACGGCATCTGCGGCGGGCGTGGCGGCACCATGCATCTCTACGACCGCTCGGTCGGCCTGTTCGGCACCAACGGCATCGTTGCCGCCGGCATCGGCCATGCCGTCGGCATCGGCATGAGCGCGCGCCAGCAGGGCCGCGACGACATCGGCGTCGCCTTCTTCGGTGACGGCGCCGCCAACCATGGAGGCTTCCACGAGGCGCTCAATTTCGCCGCCGTGCAGCGGGCGCCGGCGGTCTTCGTCTGCGAGAACAATCTCTACGCCACCGCCACGCCGCTCAAATCCGTCACGCTCAATCCCGAGATCGCCAGCAAGGCAGCGTCTTATGGCATGCCCGGCGTGGCGGTCGACGGCAACGACGTGTTCGCCGTCTGGCTGGCGATGAAGGAAGCCACCGAACGCGCCCGCGCCGGCAAGGGCCCGACGCTGATCGAGGCCAAGACCTACCGCACCGTCGGCCACCATGAGGGCGACCCCGTCATCGGCACCTACCGCACGCAGGAGGAACTCGACGCCTGGATCAAGCGCGATCCGATCGACATGTTCCGCAAGAAGCTGATCGAGGATTACGGCATTGCCGACGCCGAAGCCCTCGCCGCCATCGAAGCCCGCGTCGAGAAGGTGGTTGAAGAAGCGCTGACCTTCGCGCGCAATTCGCCGGAGCCTGATCCGGCAACGGTGCGCCTGCATGTTTTCGCCGATCCGATCAATCCGCCCGCCGCCCTGCAGCCACGCGCGGTCGGCGAGACGCGCATGCAAGGCTGGCTCGAAGCCGTGCGCGACGGCATCGCCGAGGAAATGCGTGCCAACAAGGCGATCCTCTATTTCGGCGAGGGCACCGGCGAGCGCGGCGGCAGTTTCGCGCACACCAAGAACCTGTGGCAGGAATTCGGCGCCGAACGGATGGTCGATACCCCGATCTCCGAACAGGGTTTTACCGCCGCCGCCGTCGGCGCCTCGGCGACCGGCGCGCGAACCGTTTCGGACCTGATGTTCGCCGACTTCGCTTTCGAGACCGCCGGCCAGATTTTCCTGCAGGCCGCCAAGCTGCGCTACATGACCAGCGGCCTGATGAGCGCGCCTATGGTGGTGCGCGTCGGCGCCGGCGCGCTGCGCAGCTCTGGCCCGCATCACAGCGGCATCTACCATCCGGTCTTCGCCCACATGCCCGGCCTCATCGTCTGCGTGCCTTCGACCCCGGCCGATGCCAAGGGGTTGATGAAGACGGCGCTGAGGGCCGGCGATCCCGTCATCATGCTGGAGCCCAAGGCGCTGTTCGCGTCCAAGGGCGAGGTGCCTGTCGGCGAACATTATGTCCCGTTCGGCGTCGCGCGCATCGCCCGGGCCGGCACCGACATCACCATCGTCGCCGCCGGCCAGATGGTGCAGCGAGCGCTGGAGGCCGCGGAAACGCTGGCCGGCGAAGGCGTCGAGGCGGAGGTGATCGACCCGCGCACCATCATGCCGCTCGACATCGACAGCATCGTCGCCAGCGTGCGCAAGACGCATCGCCTGCTCGTCGTCGACGAGGCCTGGGCGATGTGCGGCCTTGGCGGCGAGATCGCCCAGGCGATCAACGAATTGGCCTTCGACGAGCTCGACGCGCCACCCGGACGATTGCACACGGCGCCGACCTCGCACCCTTTCGCCCCGGTGCTGGAGCGCGCCATGCTGGTCGACACGGCCCGGATCTCACAAGGTGCGCGCGACGTCATATCGGGCAAGCCGCCGGTCCCGGATCACTGGTACACGGTCGGTCTGAAGAGTGCTGCGCCGGCTAAGCCAGCCCCCGCCCCCGTCAAGGTGGTGCCACCCGCGCCGTCGGCCCAGATGCCTGTCGCCGCCAGCGACGACGAGCCGATAACGATGCCGTTCGGCGACCTCACTGTCAGCGAAGGAACGGTCGTCAAATGGCTGAAGGCGGTCGGCGACTCTGTCAAGGAAGGCGAGCTGATCGCCGAGATCGAAACCGACAAGGCCGTGGTCGAGATCGAAGCGCCGGTCGGCGGAACGCTTGCCGCCATCGATCAGCCGGTCGGTGCTGTCGTGCCGATGGGCGGCCGCATTGGTGGCATCAAGAAATAGATCGTTTTCGACCACGAGATCCGAAGGACTGGCATGAAAATCCTGTGCGCCAACTGGCAAGCCGCCGACGAGGCCGAACTCGAGCGCGAGCATTATCCCCACATCGAGTTCATCCTTGCCCGCTCGACCAATGACAGGGCCGCCGCGCTCGATCCGGCAGCCTGCGAGACGGTCGATGCCGTCATCAACTATTCGCCGACCCATAATGTCGCCGCCGCTCCAACAGCCTTTCCCAAGGCGCGCATCGCGGTGCGCTCAGGCGTCGGCTTCGACAATATCGACACGGCTGGCTGGGGCGCGCGCAAGATCCCGGCCTGCAACGTGCCCGACTACGGCACGACCGAGGTGGCCGACCACGCCATCGGCCTGATGCTGGCACTGACGCGCGGCACGTCAGCCTATGGCGCGGAACTCCGCGGCCATGGCGCCGAAGGCTGGCATTTCTCCAAGGCGCCGCTGGTGCGCCGGCATAAAGGCGCCACCTTTGGCATTGTCGGGCTTGGCCGCATCGGACTCGCCACCGCGCGCCGTGCCGCAGCCTTCGACATGAAGGTGGTGTTCCATGATCCACACCTTCTGTCCGGCGTCGACCTGTCGACCGGCTACGAACGCGTCCATTCGCTGGCCGAACTGATGGGACGGGCCGATGTGGTGAGTGTCCATACGCCGCTCAGTGAGGAAACCCGTCAGCTGCTCGGCGCGGCGGCCCTCGCCGCCGCCAAGCCAGGCCTCGTGCTCATCAATACCGCGCGCGGCCCGATCGTCGACCTCGATGCGCTGGAGACGGCGATGCGCGACGGCATCGTCGGGGGAGCAGGGCTCGACGTGCTGCCGAACGAACCCGGCGATCTCGACCATCCGCTACTGGCGGCATGGCGCCGGCGCGAGCCGTGGATCGTCGATCGGCTGATCGTCACCCCACATGCCGCCTTCTACAGCCCGGCATCGATGCGCGACCTCCGGCTGAAGTCGATCGAGGTGGTGCATGCCTATCTCGCCGAGGGCCGGCTCACCAATTGCGTCAACGCTGAGTTCCTGAAATGAACATGGCCGTTGCGCCGACCCGGCGGCTGGCCGTTTCGCCCTATGCGCGGCGTCTGGCGCGTGAGCGTTCGCTGCAGCTCGAAGCGCTCAGCGGCAGCGGCCCCGGCGGGCGCATCCTGGCCGCCGACGTGATGGGCTTTGTCCCGGCCGCCGTAGCGGCCGTTTCGCCCGAACTCGCCCTTCCCGCAGCGACGTCTTCGATTGCCGCGCCCCGCATCGCGGCCTTCGCGACTTCCGTCGCGCTGGCCGCGCTGAAGGAGCTTCTGGCGGCGCTCGAGAATTCGGGGCGCGCATTCGATATCGATGATGTCCTGCTACGCGCCGCCGGCCGCGCATTTGCCGAGGTGCCGGACGCCGTGGTTGGCGAGGCGGCGGTGGCCCTTGAACTGGCAGGAAGGCAGGTTGTGTTCTCGATGATCCCGGAGGTGCCGCTGACATCGCTGCGCGCGATGCGGCTTTCGGCCTTGGCCGACAGCCGTGACGCGGCGGAAAAGCCGGCGGTGCTGTCCCTGCGGATGCTGCCCGCAAGCGGCATCCGGCCGGTGATGATGCCGCTTCCGCCGGGCCGGGCCATGCGTCTGGCCGTCTCGAGCGGCACGCCAGGCGACCATGCCGAATGCCTGTTGACGGTGGATGCCGCAAGCATCGATGAAGCGACAGCAGCCTTATGGCTTTCGGCGCTGAAATCGACCATCGAACATCCGCTCAGGCTCTTCGTTTGAGACGGTTGACGATCGTCGGCCTTGCCTAGCCTCGGGCGAAGGAAGCTATTATAAAAGCTTCGACACAGGCGCGACGAGGCACATGGACCATTCCGTTCCCACCATCGAAAGTCTTCCCAAGCGCACGCTCGGCCGCGCCAACGGGCCACTTTACCGGCAGCTCGCCGATATCCTGCGCGAGCCGATCGGCAACGGCACCTTCCCGGTCGGCGGCGAGTTGCCGAAGGAGGCGACCATCGCCGAGCATTTCGGCGTCAGCCTGATCACCGTGCGCCAGGCGCTGCGCGATCTCGAGGCCGACGGCCTGATCAGGAAGCGCTCGGCCAAGCCGGCGGTGGTCGCGGCGCGCAGCCCCTCGGTCAATCTGAGCTGGAAGTTCAAGAATTTCGCCGACATGGCGGCCTTCACCAAGGACGCCAAACTGGCGGTGAAATCCTACCGCAAGGAGGTTTCGCCCGTGCTCCAGCGCCATTTCGGCATGGGCAAGGACGAGGCCGGCTATTGCCTGCGCAGCGTGCTGTCGATCGGCGAACAGCGCAAGGCGCAGATCACCACCTATTTTCCGCCCGATGTCGGCGCCCGGTTGAGGCGGGAGGACTTTTCCGACGTGCTGATCTTCCGCTCGGTGCAAAAGCATCTCGGCCTGCGGCTCGACGTGGCGCATGTGACGGTGCGCGCCGAGATCGCCGACGAGGCGGTTGCCGCCGACCTCGGTATTTCCCTTGGGGCCGCCGTGCTGACGGTGGAGATGCTCTACCAGTCGGCGGACCAGCGCAGCATCGAATTCTCCGTCGCGCGTCACCCCGCTGACATTTTCAGCATCACCTACGATGCGCCGAACGACCTGTCCTGAAGCCGCCCGAGGCGGTATTTTCTGATGCTGTCCGCATAGACAGAACCATAAAATTATAATAGCATGATAGCTAGGCTGAGATGCCTGCTTTTCGGGAGACGTCGCGGGGAGGAAATCCGGCGAAATCTTGCCTGCAGGCGCAGTCTTGGGAAGCCCCGGTCAAATTGACATCTGTAATTGGTACCGGTATCATATAAACACCTTCTCAACTGATCAAGATGGCGCAGTCCGTCACCGGCTGGGTAGGGAACACAGGGAGGAGACCATGAAATTGAGGAGCTTGAGCGCCTGCTTCGTGGCGTTTGCCGGGTTGGCGGTGTCTATGTCCGCCACGCCTGGCCATAGCGAAGACAAGAAGCCCTACACTATCTATCTCTCGAACAATTTCGTCGGCAATGACTGGCGCCAGCAGATGGAGCGCGTCGCCAATGTCGCGACCACCAAGGGGCCGCTGAAAGGCCGTGTCGACCTCAAGATCGAGAACGCCGAAAACACCGTCCAGGCGCAGATCAATTCGCTGAACAACATCATCCGCCAGAAGCCCGCCGCCATCCTGATCGATGCGTCGTCGGCCGAGGCGCTCAATCCGACCATCAAGAAGGCCTGCGACGCCGGCATCATCGTCGTCAGCTTCGACCAGACCGTGTCGGCCGAATGCGCTTACAAGATGCATTCCGATTTCGACATCATGGCCAACAACCAGGCCGAATGGATGGCCTCCATCCTCGGCGGCAAGGGCAAGGTGCTGATGGACCGCGGCCTTGCCGGCGCGCCGATCTCGGAACAGTTCGAGAAGAATTTCGGTGCCGTGCTGAAGAAATACCCAGGCATCGAGATCGTCGGCTATTTCAACGGCAATTACGCCGCCGGCCCCGAACAGGAAGGCGTTGCCAGCCTGCTTGCGGCGCACCCGCAAGTCGACGGTATCTTCTCGCAGGGTTATGGCACCGGCGCCATCAAGGCGCTGCAGAATGCCGACCGGCCGCTGGTGCCGATCGTCGCCGCGGCCTTCAACGGTACCGGCGTGACGTGCGCGCAGACCAAGGGCGCCAAATGCTGGCTCGGCGCCAATCCGCCGTCGCTGTCGGCCGAGGCCATCAAGCTCGCGGTCGACATACTCGACACCGGCAAGAAGCCGGCCGACACCACCGTGCTGTTCAATTCACCCGGCCTGACGACGGATATGGTCGACGCCAAATATGCCGCGAATTCCTCGGCGGTGAAGATCGAACTCGGCAAGACCGTATTTCCCGATCTGGCGCCGGGTCTGTCCTTGCCGGTGTCGCCGAACTGGGTTGAAATCACGCCCAAGGAAGCCTCGGGAACCTGACTTTACGGATGCAATGCGCCACTGTCCGGCGGCGCTGTTTCGAAACGAAAACGGGAGGAGAAAATCATGAGAACATTGAGCCGTAACATCGGCCTTGCGGCACTTGCCGTCGCCATGACGGCGATCGGCATGCAGGCCGGTCACGCCGAGGACAAGAAACCCTACACCATCTATCTCTCCAACAATTTCGTCGGCAATGACTGGCGCCAGCAGATGGAGCGCGTCGCCACCGTCTCGGTCAACAAGGGGCCGCTGAAAGGCCGCGTCGACCTCAAGATCGAGAATGTCGAGAACACCGTCCAGGCGCAGATCAATTCGTTGAACAACATCATCCGCCAGAAGCCGGACGCCATCCTGGTCGACGCCGGCTCGGATTCGGCGCTCAACCCGACCATCAAGAAGGCCTGCGACGCCGGCATCGTCGTCATCAGCTTCGACCAGGTGGTGACCGAACCCTGCGCCTTCGCCGTCGCTTCCGACTGGGACCGCATCCCCTCCGTGATGGCCGAATGGATGGCCACGCAGCTTGACGGCAAGGGCAACATCATCCTCGACCGCGGCCTGGCCGGTGCGCCGATCTCGGCGCAACTGCAGGGCGGCTATGAAAAGGTGCTGGCCAAATATCCGGACATCAAGGTGGTCGGCTATTACAACGGCAACTACGCGCTCGGGCCGGAACAGTCCGGCGTGGCGGCGCTGCTGGCCGCCAACCCTAAGATCGACGGCATCATGACGCAAGGCTACGGCTCCGGCGCCATCCAGGCGCTGAAGGATGCCGGCCGGCCGATCGTCCCGGTTGTCGGCTTCTCCTACAATGTCGCCGCCGTCACCTGCGCGCAGACGCAAGGCGCCAAGTGCATCCTTGGTTCGAATCCTGCCTATCTCTCCTCGGAAGCGATCAAGCTGGCGGTCGACATCCTCGACACCGGCAAGAAGCCGGCGGAACGCTCTGTCTCGGTCAAGGGTGATTTCGTCACCACCGATCCCTTCGAGTCGAAACTCTATCCCGGCACCAAGATGATCAAGATCGCGGTCGGCGAAAACGCCTTCCCCGACCAGGCGCCAGGCCTGACGCTGCCGATCACGCCCGACTGGGTCGAGATCACCGCTGCGGAAGCGGCCGGCTCGAAGTAACATCGCGAGACCACGACCCTGTCTCCCGGCATCGCAAGATGTCGGGAGAGCTTTTCGAAGGCGCTTCCATGGACCTCGTTACCGTCACAGGCCTGTCCAAACGCTATGGCGGCATCGTTGCGCTGAGCGATGCGACATTCAGCGCCCGCGCCGGCGAGGTGCATGCGCTGCTCGGCGAGAACGGCGCCGGCAAAAGCACCTTCATCCAGATCCTGTCGGGTGCCGTACAGCACGATGGCGGCTCGATCCTGGTCGACGGGCAGGATTATCGCCCGGTCAATCCCGACGCGGCGCAGGCGCGCGGCATCGCCGCCGTCTTTCAGGAACTGTCGCTGGTCCCCGACCTCAGCGTCGAACAGAACATCTGGTTCCGCCACGAGCCAAGGACGTGGCTTGGCACCGTCAACCGCGCCGAGATGCGCCGCAAGACACTTGCCTTGCTCGAAAAGTACAATTTTCCGGCCCTGCGCCCCGACCAGGAGTTGCGGCGGCTGACGCTGGCCGAACGCCAGATCGTCGAGATCGCCAAGGGGCTGGCCAAGGATCCCCGCATCCTCATCCTCGACGAGGCCACTTCGGCGCTGCCCGCGCGTGAAGCCGAATGGCTGCTGAAACTCACCCGGCAATTGGCCGCGGAAGGCAGGCTGGTCATCTTCATCTCGCACCGCATGGCCGAGGTGCGCGCCATCGCCGACCGGCTGACCATCTTCCGCAATGGCGCCACAGTCGCCGCGCACGAGGCCAACGCCGTGTCCGACACCGAGATCGTCACCCAGATGATCGGCCGGCATCTCGACCGACTGTATCCGGAGCGCGTGGCCACGGCCATGGATCGCGTCGCGCTAAGGGTCGAGGGCCTGTCGAGCGGCAGCCGGCTCTCCGGTGTCGACTTTGCCTTGCGCGAAGGCGAGGTGCTGGGCGTCGGCGGCCTGCAGGGCCATGGCCAGCGCGAACTGTTCCAGGCGCTGTTCGGCGCCAGCAGGGCGAGCGGCGCCGTTGAACTCTGGGGCAAGCCGGTCTCGATCAACAATCCACGCCAGGCCTTGACCGGCAGGGATGGTATCGCCCTGGTGCCGGAGGACCGGCGCGGGCAAGGTCTGCTGCTGACCAAGAGCGTGCGCGAGAACCTGACGCTGTCGGTGATCAGGCGCTTCACCGAAAACGGCTTGCTCAGCCGGCAAAAGGAAGCGGCGCTGGTCAAGGAAATGGTCGATTTCCTGCGCATCAAGGCCGGCACGCCCGAACAGCTCGCCGGTACCCTGTCGGGCGGTAACCAGCAGAAGGTGATCTTCGGCAAGATGCTGCTGACGCAGGCGCGCGTGCTGTTGCTCTACGACCCGACGCGCGGCGTCGATGTCGGCACCAAGGGCGAGATCTTCCAGCTGATGCGCGACCTCGCCGCGAAGGGTTATGCGATCCTGTTCCATTCCAGCGACATGCCGGAACTCGTCCACGTCGCCGACCGCGTGATGGTGATGCGTGACGGGCGTGTCGCCGCGACGCTGGAAGGCGATCGCATCTCGGAAGCCGGTATCTTGCGCGCCGCCATGCTTGAACGCGAGGCGGCCTGAGGCATGGTGATGGCGAGCGCGGAGCAGACTGGCGAGATGATGCAAAGGCCGGCCGATATGAAATCAACCACGCCGGCCATCGGCTGGCGCGGCCGCGCGCTCGACCGTGCGCCGTTCCTGGTTGCCTGCCTGATGCTGGCGTTGATTGTCGGTATCTATGGCAGCCTGCAATCCGGCGTCTTCACGCTGGACGAACTCAATCTCGACACCGCGGCGGCGATGACGCTGATGCTGGCGGCGACGGGCCAGACCATTGTGCTTTTGCGCGGCGGCATCGACCTGTCGATCGGCGGCATGATCAGCCTCGGCACGGTGATCGCCGCGACGCGGTTCACCGATGATCCGTCGACCACCGCGCTCTGGGCGTTGGCTATCCTTGCACTCGGTTTTGTCATCGGTGCGCTCAACGGCCTGCTGATCTCGCTGCTCAAGCTGCAGCCCTTTCTCGTCACGCTCGCAACGTGGTCGATCCTCAACGGCGTCGCCATGATCATCCTGCCGACGGACGGCGGCAGCGTGCCTTCCTGGTGGGTTGGCTTTGCCTCCACGCAGCTCTTCGGCCTCACAAGCCCGGTCTGGATGTTGCTGGTCTTGCTGCTGTTCTGGTGGTGGTTCCGCGCCACTCGGGTCGGCATTTCGATCCAGGCGACCGGATCGAACGAAAAATCGGCCTTCCTGTCGGGTGTCTCCATCACCCGCGTCAATCTCGTCACCTACGGCCTGTCCGGTCTGTTCGCGGCGGGCGCGGCGCTGTTTTTGGTGACACAGACCGGTGCCGGTTCGCCGACCATCGGCAAGGACTACATCCTGCCCTCGGTGGCGGCGGCGGTCATTGGCGGCGTCAGCCTGTTCGGCGGTCGTGGTCACCTCGCCGGCACGCTGATCGGCGCCTTCGTCCTCACCCTCATCGGCAACCTCGTCTTCGTGCTGCATGTGTCGAGCTACTGGCAGCCGGTCGCGTCGGGTGTCATCCTGCTGCTCTCGGTGCTCGCCAGTTCCGTCGCCGAAAAGGCCGCAAGGGGCCGCGTCCAATGAGCGCTTTCCTCGCCCGCAACCGGCTCATCGTGCTCGCCTATGCCGGCATGGTCGTGCTGCTCCTGGTCACGGCGCTGTTCTCGCCGGGCTTCCTCTCCGTCTCCAACATGCGCTCCACCGTCGTGCTGGCGGCCTTTGTCGGCATGGTCGCGCTCGGACAAACCTTCGTCATCATCGGCGGCGGCATCGATCTCTCCGTGCCCTGGGTGCTGAATTCGGCGGCGATCATCATGGCGCTGCTGTGCGGCGGGCAGGACCTGCCGCTCACCTGGGTGATGCCGCTGCTGCTTGCCGGCGGCGCCTTCATCGGGCTGGTCAACGGTGTCGGCGTCGCCCGGTTCGGTGTACCGCCGATCATCATGACGCTGGCAACCAACGTCATCCTGCAAGGCCTGATCCTGGTGCTGACCGGCGGTTCGCCGACCCCCTCGGCGCCGGCCCTGATCCAGTTCCTGTCGGTCGGCCGCATCGGCGGCTTCCCGGTCATCGCGCTGATCTGGCTCGCGCTGACGCTGGCGGCGACCGTGCTGCTCTCCAAGGCAGCCTTCGGCCGCCATCTCTATGCGCTCGGCACCAGCGCCACCGTGGCCGAATTCTCAGGCGTCCCGACGGCACGCACCACCATCCTCACCTATGTGATTTCGGGCCTCACCGCCGCCTTCGCCGGCATGCTTTTGACCGGCTATTCCGGCCAGGCCTATCTCGGCATGGGCGACGCCTATCTGTTCACCTCGATCGCCGCGGTCGCCATTGGCGGCGCCTCGATCCTCGGCGGCAGCGGGCATTATCTCGGCACCGTCGCCGGCGCCATGGTGCTGACCATCCTCACCGGTCTTTTGCCGGCGCTCAACCTGTCGAGCGGCGCGCTGCTCATCGTCTATGGCGCGGTGATCCTGCTCACTGTCTCGATCGGCAGCGAGGCCTTTGCTGGCCTCGGCGGCAGGCTGCGCAGGAACTGAACGGAGGGGGAAGAATGGTCGAGATCACATGTGTCATCGATGCCAGGGCCGAGCTTGGCGAAGGCACGCTCTGGGACCCCAGAGCCGGCGTACTTTGGTGGATCGACATCTGGAAGAAGCTGATCCATCGCTACGATCCCGCGACCGGCAAGGACGAGGTCTTCGAGACGCCGGAGTATCTCGGCTGCCTTGGCCTGCGCGAGAAGGGCGGGCTGGTGCTGACCATGACCGACGGCTTCCATTTCTTCGACCCGGCGACCGGCCGGTTCGAGGCCATCGTCGATCCGGAATCGCATATGCCGAAGACCCGCTTCAACGACGGCAAGCCGGACCGCCAGGGCCGCTTCTGGTCGGGCTCGATGTTCGAGGTGCCGGGCCAGCCGATCGAATTCATCGGCGCGCTCTACCGGCTCGATGCCGATCTCTCCGTGCACAAGATGATCGACGGCATCGGCTGCTCGAACGGGCTGGCCTGGAGCCCGGACTCGAAGACCATGTACTTCTCCGACAGCCATGCCGGCGCGGTCTGGGCCTATGATTTCGACCCGACCAGCGGGGACATCGAGAACCGCCGCACCTTCATCGACATGACCGTGACGGGGGGCGTGGCCGACGGTGCCACCGTCGACGCCGAGGGCTGCTACTGGGTGACCATCCCTGTGACCGGCAAGGTCTGCCGCTACGATCCCCAAGGCAGGCTGATGCAAACCGTGCTGCTGCCAACCGACCTGCCGACCTGCTGCGAATTCGGCGGCAAGGACCTCGACATCCTTTATGTCACCTCGGCGGTGCTGAAGCGCCCGGCCAGCCATTTCATCGGCCAGAAGAACCCAGGCGGGCTGTTCGCGCTCGACGTCGGCGTCAAGGGGCTGACCTTGCCGGCGTTCAAGGGATAGGCAGCTTCGCTCAGACCGCCGACATCACCAGTGATGTCTCGAGCTTGCGCGTCATTGCGGTAGCGAAACGACGCTCGAGATTGCCGGCGTAAAGCGACGGCGGCCAGCACAGCACCAAGTATATCAGCGACACCGTGCCGAACACCATCACCGGCTGGTCAGCGGCTTCTCTATGAGTTATAACGGTATGCTATTATAATGTTATTCGCCTGTTCATGAGCGTCCTGGCGTGATGGTTCCTTGTGATTTGATACTGGTACCATAATTTTTCATTTCGGCCCTGACGTCAAGGCGTCGGGGCGTGGCGCGACGGCCTGCCTTTTCGGCGCGCGCGCTCATGGGCGCTGCCGGGTAATCATTGAAAGATGCGGTGGGAGCCTGTTGACGAGCGCTACCGACGGGTCTGGCGTGCCGCGCGACGAACGCTTTGCAAAAGGATGGCCAGACAGCCGACCAGCAGCAGCGCACCGCCAAGCAGCGGCGGCAGTGCCAGGAGCTTCACCCCCGCGGTAACGGCGCCCACCAGGACCAGCGCCAGCAGCGCCAGACTGCCGTCGTCGACGAACATGCCGAGGAATTCCCTGGCGACAAGACGAAGGAGGTTCATCGGGCGAGCCCTCCGGCGGCTGTGGGATTGGTGCCGCGCAGCCAGCGCACCATGGCGAAGGATGCCAGCGCGACGATGGCGAAGATGGCGAGCAGAGCAAGATCGTCGCCAGGCCAGTTGGCGCCGATGCCTTCGCCGGTCCAGAAGATGCCGAAGCTGGTCAGCATCAGACCGACCACGAATTTGAGCGCGTTTTCCGGCACGCGCGCCAGCGGCCGGTGGACAGCGAGACCGACGAGCATCACCAGGACGAAGGCGGCCAGCGCGCCCATGCCGGCGTAGAATGTCTGCCCATGCGCGGCGCCGACGGCGATGACGATGAACACCACCTCCACACCTTCGAGCAGCACCGCCTTGAACGAGGCCAGCCCGGCGAGGTAGTCGGCGCGGCGGTCGTTGGCCTGCCGGTTCAGGGCGGCGGTTTCCTTGGCGAAGGCCGCCTCTTCGTCATGCAGGGCGATGACGCCGACGCTGCGCAGAATGGCTTTCCGCAGCCAGCGCATGCCGAACAGGATCAGCAGCACCCCGACGACGAACTGCAACGTGGTGATCGGGACAAGCGCCAGCAGCGGCCCGAACGCCAGAACCAAAGCCGCTAGGACCGCCAGCGCCAACGCGGCGCCCGTCAGTGCCGCACGCCAGCTGCGTGTCACGCCGACCGCGAGCACGATGGTGAAAGCTTCGACGACCTCGACCAGGGAGGCGAGAAATGCCGCCGTGACTGTCGAGAGGATGGGTGTCAGTGTCTGCATGAAGCTTCCTGTCTGGCTCGACCTTATTTCGAGTTCGCGGATCGTAATCCAGAATCACCCTGTGCCGCCAGCAGCCGGAGCGTTTCGAGCGACAGCGCAAGCAGGCGGGTGAAACAGGCCCGGATCAGATCAGGCCAGACATATCGGAAAAGGCCATAGCCTTGCGCAGCACTTCGGCGAAGCGCTCGCCGGCCACCTCGCGCGGGCCGCTGTTGTCGATCGACGTCACGCCAGGACCGGTCAAGGTGACGTTGGCGCTGCGCGCCAGGCGGGCCAGCACTTCGCCGCGCGACTCGCGGCCGCGCATGGCCAACCGCTCGGCCAGCACCTCGGGCGAGGCGGTGATCTCGACAATCGCCAGATTGGCATAGCGTTCGCGCAAGGTGGGGATGATCGCGCGCGACACGTTGGCGACGGCCACGTGGCCATTGGAAACAGACCAGTCGACATCGGCGGGCAGGCCATAGCGCAGGCCATGCGCTTCCCAGGACACGGCGAAGGCGCCGTCGCCCTCGGCCTCGGCGAAGGCGGCGTCGGCCAGCGTGTCGTGGTCCTCGCTCGCCGCGTCGCTCGGCCTGGTGATGACGCGGCGCACGAACTCCAGCTGCGTCTCATCGGCGAAAAGCGCCTTGGCGTAGCCGATCACCGTGTCCTTGCCGGCACCGCTGGGTCCGACGACGGCGACGAAGACGCCGTGACGGATCGGAAAGGTCTCGGCGGACAGTTCGCGCTCGATCAAGGCCGACACCATCATGCCACCCGGCGTCCCTGCCGCCAGACGGTGCGCACGACCGGAACGTGATCGTCGACGCGCACCCGCACCAGATCGGCGCGACGGCCCTGCTCGATGATCCCGCGGTCATCAAGGCCGACGGCTTGCGCCGGATTCTTCGACACCATGGCGACGGCCTGCGGCAGCGAAATGCCCTCGACCATGTCGCCGAGGAAGAAGGCCGACTGGATCAGGCTGAAGGGGATGTAGTCGGACGACAGGATGTCGAGCAGGCCGTCGCTGGCCAAGGTGCGGGCCGAAACATTGCCCGAATGCGAGGCGCCGCGCATGACATTGGGCGCGCCCATCAGCACGCCGAGCCCGGCGGCCTTCGAGGCCCGCGCCGCTTCCTCGGTGGTGGGGAACTCGGCGACCCGCACGCCCTGCTCGATGGCCTCGTCGACATGAGCCGACGTGGCGTCGTCGTGGCTGGCGAGCACGATGCCGCGCTCCTGGCAGGCGGCGGCGATGAAGACCCGGTTCGGTCCGGAATTGCGTGCCGATTCGCCCATCCGCTTCTCGCAGAATTTCTTGAAATCCTGATCCGAGAGCTTCAGCTTGCGCTGGTAGTAGTAGGCATAGGTTTCAAGATTGACGAACTGGCGCTGGCCCGGCGCATGGTCCATCAGCGACGCCAGTTTCACCCTGTCGTCGGTCTCGAAATTAGCGAAGGCTCTCAGGCAATCCGGTGCCGAGACCTCGCAGCGCAGATGGATGAAATGGTCGGCCCGCAGCCGATCCTGCTGGACACTGTCCTCGATCGCGTCGGCGAGCTTGCGGATGTCGTCCGAAGTGAGGTCGGCGTCCTCGTCCATGCCGACGCGGAGCGCATCGAGCACCGTGGTGATGCCGGCGGTCGCCACCTGCGCGTCATGAGCAAGCACCGCGGCGATCGGATTCCAGCGCACCTTCGGCCGTGGCGCGTAGTGGCCCTCGAGATGGTCGGTGTGGAGTTCGACCAGCCCTGGAATGATGAAGTCGCCACCCATGTCCTCGCCGGCCCGGGAAGCACCGGCATCGATGCCGTCGATAAGGCCGTCACGCAGCACCAGCGACCCTTCGACGATCTCGTCGGCAAGAACGATGCGGGCGTTGGAAAGAACGGTCTCGGCGGTCATTGCGGGTAGTCCCTGGTTGTTGCAGTCGGGTTGGTTCAGGCGATTTTCCGGGCCGGGCGGCGTCCAAGCGCGTGCTGGGAAAGCACCATGAACGGCGCACCGGGTTCCGGTTCGACAAACAATGTCAGCGCATCCACCAGCACGGGCTGCCTCAAGACGTCGGCGAAAAGGCCATCGATCGCCGCGCGCAGACGCGGACTTTCCTGCGGCCCGGCCCGGCCCGACAGGGTCATGTGGAAGCGGAAGGTCTCGAAGACATACGGATAGCCCCACTGGCAGAGATTGCGGAACTCGGCCGGCTTCAGCGAATCCGGGCTGCGCCGCTCGATCTCGGCCTCGGACAGCGGCGCGCGAAACCGGTCGAAATCGCGCACGACATCGTCGGCGAAGCGGTTGAGAGGAGGCAGCGGCCCCTCCGGCACCAGCGCGAAGAAGCTGTCGATCTGGCTGACGACCAGGCGCGGGATCGTCACGACAGGCGTCGCCTCGGCAAAATGATCGAGCGCCGCGCGCAGCGAGGTTTCTGTCTCGTTGGCGGCCAGATGGAAGGGCGCTTTCAGCGTCGCGTGGAAGCCGTAGCGGCGCGCCGAGGCGGTGTGGAAGGCCACTTCCGCCGCCGACAGGTCGGCCACCGCCTCAACCGACCTGGTCGCGGCACCGAACGGGTCGCGGCCGAGCCAGTTGGCGGCGATACGCGCCAGCGGCTCGTCCTGCCTGGGGGTGAAATAGATGGCATAACGCATGGGACGTCCTCGTCAGAAACGTTGCCATAGGTGATTTCCATGACGAATTGACGAAGCTTTGACGGGTTTCCGAAGGCAAATCGACCCTCAGGGTCCTTAGCCGACGATTTTTTCCAAACTGGACCAATAGGTTCCGCCCGAAGCGCAGACCGGTCAGGCCTTCATCAACCATTCGTGCTCGGGCGCGTTGTGGAATTTCCACGTCCGCTTCGGTCCGGCCATGACGTTGAGGTAATAGAGGTCGTAGCCATGGCAGGCGGCACAGGGGTGATAGCCCCTGGGCACCAGCACGACATCGCCGTCCTCGATCGCCATGGCTTCATCCAGGGCGCGATGGCCATCCTTGCCGGCGTCGGTGTAGACGCGCTGGAAGGCAAAGCCCTGCGGCGGGTTGAGGCGGTGGTAGTAGGTTTCCTCGAGATAGGATTCGGCGGGCAGATCGTCCTGGTCGTGCTTGTGCGGCGGGTAGCTCGACGTGTGGCCGCCGGGCGTGATGACCTCGACCACCAGCAGCGAGTCGGCCGGCTGGCCCTCAGGCAGAATGTTGGTGACGTAGCGCGTGTTGGTGCCCTTGCCGCGCACCTCCCGGCCGAGATCGTCCGGTCCGATCACCCGGACCGGCAGGCCGCCGCCAAGGCCGGGTGCCGAGCAGACGGCAAGTTCCAGTTCGGTATCGGCCGTCACCGACCAGTCCGATCCCTGCGGCACGTAGACCGACCACGGCTTGCCCTCGAAGGGCGACATGCGCTCGCCGAGCAGGCCGAGCTCCTTGCCGCCCGCTTTCGCCGTGCCCTTGCCGGTGACGAACACCAGGCAGACTTCGCGGTCGTCTAACTGTCCCGAGGCGCTCTGGCCGGGTTTCAGCCGATGCAGATCGAAACCAACATAGGTCCAGCCAGCGCTTTGCGGCGTGACATGCGCGACGCGGCCATTGCCCTTGTCGGCCTTGACGAGCAGTTTCGACATTGTTGTTTCTCCTGTCCTTCGACACTGGCTTGATAGAGGTGCGGACCACCCAACTTCGTCATCCTAGGGGGAAGCAGGAGCGAAGCTCCGTCGCGGAGACCCTAGGATGACGAAGTGGGGAGCGTTCCGGCTAATCGCCGACGTATGCGATTCGCCAGCTGTCGAGTGTCCTACCCGAATGCATTTCCGCAGGGGTCGCTTCATTCCTTCGGTTCGGCGTCGACCTTGGGCTCGCCAACCTTCGATTCCGCAGGCATTGGCCCGCTCTCCTCCACGGGCCTATACAGATAAAAAAACTGCCAGACGGCATATCCGGCGAAGCCAAGCGCAATCACGCCCCAGAACGGCGTGCCGCTGGCGAACTCGATGATCGACCAGATGACGCAGACCGCGACGACGGCGATGCGCCGCCATAGCGGCCGGAAGAACGGGTGTTCATAATCTTTCATCGCGTCATCCGAGAGTTGCTGAACCAGTTCTCAGATAAGCCACCCGTGGCGACCAATCCAGCCTTCAGGCATTCCGGAAGCCCTGCGTCTCGACGGTGTAGCCGGCAGCCGTCATCACCCGCATCAACTCCTTGTGGCCGACCTGCGCCATCTTGAGCGGCGGGTTCTTCCTCGGATCCTGTTCGGCCTCGACCACGAACCAGCCTTCATAGCCATGGTCGGCGAAGCGCTGCACGATGGCGCCGAAATCGAGCGAACCGTCGCCCGGCACGGTGAAGGCGCCGAGCGCCACGGCGTCGAGGAAGGACTGTTTCGTACGATCAAGCTTGTCGATCACATCCATGCGCACATCCTTCACATGCACATGGCTGATGCGCTTGTGGTGGTTGTCGATGGCGCGCAGTACCTCGCCGCCGGCAAAGGCGAGGTGTCCGGCATCGAGCAGCAGTGGGATGCCTTCGCCGGAATGGCGCATGAAGGCATCGAGCTCCGGCTCGGTCTCGACCACAGCCGCCATGTGATGGTGATAGGACAGCGGCATGCCTTGCCCGGCGCACCATTCGCCGAATTCGGTCAGGCGCCGCGCGTAGGCCTTCATTTCGTCGCCCGACAGCTTCGGCTTGATGGCGAGCGGCTTGGAGCGGTCGCCCTGGATCGAGCGGCCGACCTCGCCATAGACGATGCAGGGCGCGTTGACCGCCTTGAACAGGTCGATCATCGGCTGGATGCGATCCTTGTTGGCGGCCATCTCCTCGTCGACCAGCGTGCCGGAAAACCAGCCGCCGCATAGGGTCACGTCGGCGGCCTTCAGGATCGGCAGCATCACCTTTGGGTCGTTGGGAAAGCGCCGGCCCATTTCCATGCCGGTAAAGCCGGCAGAGCGCGACTGGCGCAGGCACTCTTCCAGCGACACGTCATCGCTCAGTTCGGCAAGATCGTCGTTCCACCACGCGATGGGGGACATGCCCAGTTTGGCTTTCAAGTCGTCACTCCGGGTTAGAACTGCTTGTTACCGTTGGTTGGCGCTGCCCCTCATCCGCCTGCCGGCACCTTCTCCCCGTAGGGACGGGGAGAAGGCAGGAGCTTCAGCGCCGGTGTCAATCGCCGACGCTCTGCATTTGCCGCTTCTCGTCATAGGCCTTGCGCGCCGCGTTCACTTGGCTGCGCGCCGATACCTCGGGCACCGCCACGTCCCACCAATGGCCACCGGCATCGGTGGAAACCAGCGGGTCGGTGTCGATGACCAGCACTGTGGTGCGGTCGTTCTTTTTCGCCTGAGCCAGCGCCGTCTCCAGCCCGGCGATCGACGAAACCTTTTCGGATATCGCGCCCATGCTGGCGGCATGGGCGGCAAAGTCGACATCGGGCAGGATCTCGTGGCGCGTGTCCTTCAGGAGGTTGTTGAAGTTGGCGCCGCCGGTCGCCATCTGCAGCCGATTGATGCAGCCAAACCCCCTGTTGTCGAGCAGCACGATGGTCAGCTTCAGGCCGAGCATCACCGAGGTGGCGATCTCGGAATTCAGCATCAGGTAGGAGCCGTCGCCGATCATGACGACGACCTCCTCGCCGGGCTTGGCCATCTTGGTGCCGAGGCCGCCGGCGATTTCGTACCCCATGGTCGAGAAGCCGTATTCGGCATGGTAGGAGCCGGGCGCGCCCGCTTGCCAAAGCTTGTGCAATTCGCCGGGCAGGCCGCCGGCGGCATGCAGCAGCGTCACGCCTGATCCCATGGCGCGCTGCACGGCGCCAATCACCTGCGCGTCGGAGGGGAAAGCGGCGTTGGTCGATGCCGTCACCTTGGCGGCATCGGCCTGCCAGGCCGTCTTGCCGGTGGCCGCATTGTCGGTCCAGGCGGCAGGCGCCTTCCAGCCTTGCAGCGCGGCGCCGAGTTCGGCGAGCCCTTCCGCCGCGTCCGCGACCAGCGGCAGCGCCCGATGCTTGCCGGCATCGAAAGGCTGAACGTTGAGCCCGATGATGGTCTTGCCGGAATTCTTGAAAAGCGCCCACGAGCCGGTGGTGAAATCCTGCAGGCGCGTGCCGATGGCGAGCACGACGTCGGCCTCTTCCGCCAGCCGGTTGGCGGCCGAGGTGCCGGTGACGCCGACCGCCGCCATGTTGAGCTTGTGATCGTCCGGCAGCGAGGACTTGCCGCCTTGCGTCTCGCAAACCGGAATGCCAGCGCCTTGGGCGAACTTCGCCAGTTCGTCGGAGGCCCGCGAATAGAGTACGCCGCCGCCGGCGATCACCAGCGGCTTCCTGGCGCCCTTGAGCGCCGCGACGGCCGCCGCCAGTTCGCCACGGTCGGGACGCGGCCGGCGCTGGTGCCAGACCCGCTCGGCAAAGAAGCTCTCGGGATAGTCATAGGCCTCGGCCTGTACGTCCTGGCAGAGCGACAGCGTCACCGGGCCGCAATCGGCCGGATCGGTCAGCACCTGCATGGCACGGCTCAGCGCCGGAATGATCTGCTCCGGCCGGGTGATGCGGTCGAAATAGCGCGACACCGGGCGGAAACAGTCGTTAACCGTCGCCGTGCCATCGGAAAAATCCTCGGCCTGCTGCAGCACCGGATCGGGGATCCGGTTGGCGAAAACGTCGCCCGGCAAAAACAGGACGGGCAACCTGTTTACATGGGCAAGGGCCGCCGCCGTCACCATGTTGAGCGCGCCCGGGCCGATCGACGAGGTCGCGGCCATGAAGCGGCGACGGAAATTGGCCTTGCCATAGGCGATCGCCGCATGCGCCATCGCCTGTTCGTTGTGGGCGCGGAAGGTCGGCAGCTCGTCGCGCACCTGGTAGAGCGCCTCCCCGATGCCCGCGACATTGCCATGGCCGAAGATCGCCCAGACGCCGCCGAAGATCGGCACCTTGGCGCCGTCGATCTCGGTCATCTGGCGGGACAGGAAGCGGGTCAGCGCCTGCGCCATCGTCAGGCGGATTGTGTTGCTCATGGTTGTTTCCTCCGCAGTGCCTGTGTCGCGGCCTGTTATGCCGCCTTGCGGCCGCGCGCGGCAAGCCACGCTTCGGTCAACTGTTCGAAGCGCGAGGCCATGTCGGCGACAGCCTCGTCATCCGACATCTTGCCGGAAAGCCATTGTTCGGCGGCATGGACGAAGATGGTGCGGCCGACGGCAAAGCCCTTGACGATGGGCGCCTTGGCGGTGGCGGCAAAAGCCGCCTCCAGCTCGTCCTGCGGCGCCTCCAGCCCAAGCAGGACGATGCCGCGGCACCAGGGGTCGTGCTTCAGGATCACCGCCTCGATCTTCGCCCAGGCGCCGCTCGACGCCTGTGGTTCGAGTTTCCACCAGTCCGGCTTGATGCCGAGCGCGTAGAGTTCCTCCAGCGCGCGCGGGATCGTCGTGTCGTCGAGCTTGCCATGCTTGCCGGCGATGATCTCGATGAGAAGTTCCCGGCCGACCTTGCGCGCGGCCTCGAACAGCGCGCGCAGCTTCTGCTGCTGCTCTTCCTTCAAGGCCGCCGGATCGTCGGGATGGTAGAAGCACAGGCACTTGATGCAGTGATCGACCGGCCATTCAGTGAGCTGCGAGCCGATATCCTGCGAGAACTCGAACCGCAGCGGCCGCGAGCCCGGCAGTTCCACCGGCCGACCGAGCCAAGCGAAGGGATGCCTGGCGAATTCGAACATCGCTTCGCGGCCATGCTTCTCGTCGATCAGCATGCCATAGCCGTCGCGGCCGGCCGCGACCTTCGCCGCCGCCTTGACCGCCAGAACCTTGAAATCGCGGATGCGCGCCGGGTCGGCGCCGGCCTTGGCCGCGACGTCCTCGAGCTGCACACGGTGGTCGCAGGCGAGCGCCATCAGCGAAGGGATGTCGCTGCGGCGAGTGGTTGCCCAATGGATGTGGTTGATCGCCTCGTCCTTGCGCAGCGCGCGATGCTTGCTGCCGTTCCTGAGGAAGAACTGCAGCTCCTCGAAGGTCGGATATTCCGGCGCGCACAAGAGCCGGGACACGGCGAAGGCGCCGCAGGCATTGGCCCAGGTCGCCGCGGTCTTGAAATTTTCACCGCCGAGCCAGCCACGCAGCAGGCCGGACATGAAGGCATCCCCGGCGCCCAGCACATTGTAGATCTCGATCGGGAACCCCTCGCCGACGATGCCGTCCTCGAGATCGTCGCTGATCGGCCCGTCATAGACGATGCAGCCCATGGCGCCGCGCTTCAGGACGATGGTCGCCGAGGACAGGGCGCGGATCGTCTTCAACGCGCTCAGGCAGTCATCGGCGCCGGACGCGATCATGATCTCTTCCTCGGTGCCGACGATGAGGTCGCAATCGGGCAGCACCGTCTTCAACTGGGCCGAGACCCGGTCCGACTTGACATAGCGCTCGAAACCTTCGGCATGACCGGCGAGACCCCACAGGTTCGGCCGGTAGTCGATGTCGAAGACAACCTTGCCGCCCCTGGCCTTCATGATACGGATCGCCTTGCGCTGGGCGGCGTCGCTGTTGGGGCGGGAAAAATGCGTGCCGGTGACGACGATGGCGCGGGCCGAGGCGATGAAGGACTCGTCGATATCCTCCTCGGCCAGCGCCATGTCGGCGCAGTCGGAGCGGTAGAAGATCATCGGCGAGACGCCTTCGCTCTCGACCGAGAGCAGAACCAGCGCCGTCAGCCGTTCCTTGTCGGTCTTCAGCCCGTCGGTGCTGACGCCTTCGCGTTTGAGCTGCTCGCGGATGAAGCGGCCCATCTGCTCGTCGCCGACGCGCGTCAGCAGCGCCGAGCGCAGGCCGAGCCTAGCCGTGCCCACCGAGATGTTGGCCGGGCAGCCGCCGACCGATTTGGCGAAGGAGGTAATGTCCTCCAGCCGCGAGCCGATCTGCTGGCCATAGAGATCTACGGACGCGCGACCGATGGTGATGACATCGAGCGGCGCCTGTCTTGCGTCCACGGCTGCGCTCATTGGAACCTCCCGTCGGTCTTGTCGTCATGGACAACATTGTTGGGTAACACGCGCGAGCGGCAGCGTGGCGCCGGGAATATGAAATAATAATTCCAATCCATAGTCAATATGGAATGAGCGTTCCCTTGGCTAAAATTGCCTTTTTGGATGTCTGCTCAGGCCTTGCGCTTGCGGCCCACGTCGCGCCGCTTCTCGCCGACGCCGACGGTCAGCGCCATGGCCAGCGCCATGGTCGCCGACAGCGAGCGGAAACCGGCGAAATCCGCCTCGGCCACCTCGAACCAGACCCTGGCGAACTGGGCCAGCGGCGAGAATGAGCTGTCGGTGATGGCAACGATCGGCACGTCCTGCTCGGAAATGGCGCGCGCCTCCTCGATGGTGGCCGGCGCGTAGGGCGAGAAGCTGATGGCGATGACGGCGTCCGCCGGCGTGGCGAAGCCGATCATCTCGGCATTCAGGCCGGCGGCCGATTCGATCAGCTGGTTGCGGATCTTCAGCTTGCCCAGCGCGTAGGCAATATAGCTCGCCACCGGATAGGAGCGCCGCTTGGCCAGAACATAGATGGTCTGCGCCTTCGCCAGCAGCGAAATCGCCTCTTCCAGATGTGCGTCGTCCAGCGTGCGGGAAATGTCGTTGAGCGAGGTGCTGGCGGCGGCGATGAAACCGTCGAAGATCGCCCGGTGGCCGGCACCGCCCTCGGCCTTGGCGCGCAGCGCCTGCAGCCGCTCGTCATAGGAGGAGTTGCGCTCGCGCAGCCGCTCGCGGAACACCTGCTGCAGGCTGGTGAAGCCGTCGAAACCGAGTTGCTGGGCGAAGCGGATCAGGGTCGAGGGCTGCACGCCGGCCGAAGCGGCGATGCTGGCGGCGGTGCCGAAAGCGATATCGTCGGGATTGTCGAGCGCATAGGCGGCAATCTGGGCGATGCGCTTGGGCAGGCTCTCGCGCCGGTCCAGGATGGTGGCGCGCAGCGTCTCGAAGTCGCGAGGTACCTGTTCGTCCATCGTTCTCCGCCCAAGCCTGTCTGGAGGCCCTCTGTGCCCCATCATAGCGGGCCTGCGCAAGAACGCCATAAAAAATGAGACAGACATTCCATTCCAAAGAAAAATGGACTAATTCATCCACACAGCATTTACGGCAGCGGAGGAACGAAAAATGGTCGGCGTCGGTCTTATCGGCACGGGCTTCATGGGCAAATGCCACGCCATCGCGTGGAGCGCCGTCGGGGCCGTCTTCCCCGACGCGACCAAGCCACGGCTCGTCCATCTGGGCGAGGTCAACGAGGACCTTGCCAGGCGCAAGGCCGGCGAGTTCGGCTTCGCCAAGGCGTCCGGCGACTGGAGCGCCGTGGTCAACGATCCCGAAGTCGACGTCGTCTCGCTGACGACGCCCAACCAGTTTCATCCCGAAATGGCCATCGCCGTCCTCGAAGCCGGCAAGCATCTGTGGTGCGAAAAGCCGATGGCGCCGAGCTTCGCCGAGGCCGAGGCAATGGCGGCCGCGGCCAAGACTTCAGGCAAGATCGCGGCGCTCGGCTACAATTACATCCAGAGCCCGGCCATACGTCACATCGGCGCGCTGCTCGACGAGAAGATCATCGGCGAGGTCAACCATCTGCGCATCGAGATGGACGAGGACTTCATGGCCGACCCCGAGGCGCTGTTCTTCTGGAAACACGAGGCGACTTCCGGCTATGGCGCGCTCGACGATTTCGCCGTGCATCCGCTGTCGCTGGTCTCAGCACTGTTCGGCCGCGTCGCCAGCGTCATCTGCGACATGGCCAAGCCCTATGCCGACCGCAAGCTGGCGTCAGGCGGGCGCCGCGCGGTCGAGACCTACGATATCGCCAGCGTGCTGATGCACCTGGAAAACGGCATTGCCGGGACGCTGTTGGTCAACCGCTCGGCCTGGGGCCGCAAGGGCCGCATCGCCATCCAGATCTTCGGCTCCAAGGGCTCGATCCTGTTCGACCAGGAGCGGATGAACGAATTCCAGCTCTACCTCACTTCGGACCGGCCGACCGAACAGGGCTATCGCACCATCCTGGTGGCGCCGCAGCACAAGCCCTATGATTTTTTCGTGCCGGCGCCCGGCCACAGCCTCGGCTTCAACGATCTCAAGATCATCGAATGCCACGAATTGCTGACGCGGCTGGCCGGCAAGCCGGCCCGGCTCATCGAGTTCGCCGAAGGGCTGGAGATCGAGCGCACCGTGCACGCCATGGCACGTTCGTATGCGGAGAAGCGCTGGGTGGATGTAAGGTAACGATCGCGCTGTTGCCAATCCAGGCTTCCACCCATCAGATGTCGGCGGGAAGATCTGTCAACGTTGGCGCTGCCCCTCATCTGCCTGCCGGCATCTTCTCCCCGTATAGCGACCGGGAGAAGGGCGATGTCGGTCTTGGCGCCCGTTCTGCGACGCAGCCGATTGGCGAATCCCCGGCGAAGGCGCTTTTTCTCCCCGTCGCTATACGAGGAGAAATGCCCGGCAGGGCAATGAGGGGCGGCGCCGGCCTGTCTCCGTAATAGCCAGCCCTTCCTCAACCACCGGCAGCCGCGTTCGTTTCCCATCCATGGACCCACACCGTCCGCAACCTATCGCCTTCGCCCTTGAAGTTTAACCCGGTCGGCTGGCAGTCCTCGATGCGGTCGCTGCGGAAATTGCGGATCGCCTGGCGCAGCTCGCACCAGGCAACGATGTTGGCGGTCTCGGCGTAGTAGATCAGCGCGATCGGGCGGATGAGCCGCTCGGAGGCACGGCCTGCTTCGTCGCGGTAGGAAAGGTCGAGCTTCTCCTCGTCGCGGATGGCGCGGCGCACCAGCGCCAGGTCGATCGTGCCGGCGGCGGGCGCGGCAAAGCCCCAGGCGTGGAGCGCATTGGCGTCGAGCGTCTGGCGCAAGGGCGGCGGCACCGCGCCGGCGATCTTGGCGCCGACGCGCTTGGCCGCCTGCTTGAGCTCGTCGTCGCCGGTGCGTTCCAGCAGCGCCAGCGACAGCACGATCGCCTCCATCTCCTCGATCGAGAACATCAGCGGCGGCAGGTCGAAGCCGGGGCGCAGGATATAGCCTATGCCGCGGCCGCCCTCGATCGGGACACGCATGGCCTGAAGGGCGGCGATGTCGCGGTAGATCGAGCGGATCGTCACCTCCAACTGCCCGGCAATCATGGCCGCCGTCACCGGCTGCCTGGCCAGCCGCAGGATCTGGATGATCTCGAAGAGACGCGAGGCCTTACGCATTTTTCCCACCAGCTGCGATCACAACTGACACATCATCGGCAGTTGGGCCGATCTATAGGATCGCCCATCGGCTTGAAAATCAACAAATTCCTTGGCGGCGTGCCGACAAGAGGCGACAGGCAACTGACATGAGTTACGCGGAAAATCTCTGGCTTTTCTTTCTTCTCCTGTTCGGCATCATCGCCGTTCCGGGCATGGACATGCTGTTCGTGCTCGCCAATGCGCTGACCGGTGGACGCGACAGGGGCCTGGCCGCGACCGGCGGCATCATGGTCGGTGGCATGGTGCACACGCTGAACGGCGCTGTCGGCGTCGGCCTGCTCATGCATTTCGTGCCTGTTCTGTTCAAACCGCTGCTGGTCGCCGGTGCCGCCTACATGGCCTATATCGGCATCACGCTGATGCGCAGCTCCATCACCGTCGGTCATGAAGGGCCCGCCGGCAGCCGTTCCGCATGGAAAGCATTTCGCCAGGGTTTCGTGACCTGCCTGATCAACCCAAAGGCCTATCTCTTCGTCCTGGCCGTCTACCCGCAATTCCTGAAACCGCACTACGGTCCGATCTGGATGCAGGCGACGATCATGGGCCTGCTGACCGTGCTGACGCAAGCCGCGATCTATGGCGGGCTGGCCATTTCAGCCGGCCGCGGCCGCAGCCTTCTGATCGCCAATCCGCGGGCGACCGCTCTTGCCGGCCGCGCGGCCGGGTTGCTGCTGTTCGTGGTCTCGGTCTTCACCGCATGGGAGGGGCTGAGGGCGGCGTAATCCCAATCAGCGCCGCCCTTCCCGCATCGCCATAATATCAGGCGGCGCCCTGACGGCTGTCCAGCATGGCGCGCCGCGCCGAGCGGCGCCATTCGACGGCACCGGCAAGGCCATGCAGCACCGTTTCGGTGGTCGCCCAGTCGATGCAGCCATCGGTGATGCTCTGGCCGTAGGTGAGCGGCTGGCCGGGCACGACATCCTGCCGGCCGGCGACGAGATTGCTTTCGATCATGACGCCGATGATGCGCTCGTCGCCCGCCGCCACCTGGCTCGCCACGTCAGCCGCGACCTTGGGCTGGTTTTCCGGCTTCTTGGCCGAGTTGGCGTGGCTGACATCGATCATCAGGCGCGGCGCGATACCGATGCGGGCGAGCTCCACCGAGGCGGCCTCGACGCTTGCCGCGTCATAGTTCGGCTGAACACCGCCGCGCAGGATGACATGGCAATCCTCGTTTCCGGTCGTCGCCGCGATCGCGCTGCGTCCGCCCTTGGTCACCGCCATGAAATGGTGAGGCTGGGCGGCCGACTTCACCGCCTCGCCGGCGATCCTGAGATTGCCGTCGGTGCCGTTCTTGAAGCCGACCGGGCAGGACAGGCCCGAGGCCAGTTCGCGATGGATCTGGCTCTCGGTCGTGCGCGCGCCGATGGCGCCCCAGGCGACGAGGTCGGCAATGTATTGCGGCGTCGTCATGTCGAGGAATTCGGTCGCCGCCGGCAGGCCGAGATTGTTGACGGCCGAAAGCACGTTGCGCGCCATGCGCAGCCCCTTGTCGATGTTGAAGCTGCCGTCGAGGTCGGGATCGTTGATCAGGCCTTTCCAGCCGACCGTCGTGCGCGGCTTCTCGAAATAGACCCGCATGACGATCTCGAGCCGGTCGGACAGGGCCTCGCGCAGCGCCGCCAGACGGCTGGCATAGTCAACGGCCGCGACCGGATCGTGGATGGAACATGGGCCGACGATGACGACAAGTCGATCGTCGGCCCCCGTCAGGATGGAATGGATGGCGTTGCGCGAGGCGGCAACGGTGCGCGTCGCCGTGAGTGAGCGCGGTATCTCGCGCATCACCTCTTCCGGCGTGCTCAGCAGTCTGAGTTCCTTGACCCGAAGGTCGTCTGTGGTGGTCAACACGGCTTTCTGCTCCTGTTTGGGAACCTGCCGGCTGAAACAAAAAAGCCGCCAGGTCTGGCGGCTTGTCGGATTGTTTGCTGCAATCTTCAGATCGAGCGCAATCCTCCCGCCGCCAGCGAGCTGCTAAAGTACCAATAGGTGGCGGTCAGGTGGATCATGCCGTCCATATAGTCGAAGCGGCGGCGTTTGTCGATGGGGCGATGAGGGTCAGGTGGCGAAACCGTCGATGACAGCACCCCCTCTCCCCGTCCTATACGGGAGAGGATGCCGGCAGGCAGGTGAGGGGCGGCGCCTACGTCGGAGTGACAAGCGAGGTGGGCAGGGGTTGGACCGGTAACTGTCAAAGTTGGTGGTGCCCCTCATTGCCCTGCCGGGCATTTCTCCCCGTATAGTGACGGGGAGAAAGGGCCAGCCGCAACGTCGGCCGCTATTCCGGCGACGACCCCGCAACGCTCTGGTCGTAGTCGACCAGCGATCCGGTCATGACGCCCGATTGTGGGCTGACCATGTAGCTGATCAGCCGCGCCAGCTGGTCCGGCTTGACCAATTGGCCCATCGGCTGCGCCGCTTCGGCCTTCGCCAGCCAGTCGTCCGGTGCGTCGTGCCATTT
Organism: Mesorhizobium sp. BH1-1-4; assembly: GCF_020165665.1. Classification (NCBI taxonomy): domain Bacteria; kingdom Pseudomonadati; phylum Pseudomonadota; class Alphaproteobacteria; order Hyphomicrobiales; family Phyllobacteriaceae; genus Mesorhizobium; species Mesorhizobium sp. BH1-1-4. The sequence continues at coordinate 18,846 of NZ_JAIUIN010000019.1, read as the reverse complement.
CTTCTGCACGATGTCCTCGCCCTCGGTGTCCATCCAGCCGGGCAGCACGGCGTTGCAGCGGATGCGGTTGAAGCGATAGGCGTTGGCGACGTTCTTGGTCAGCGTCATCAGCGCGCCCTTGCTGGTCGAATAGGGCGTCAGGAAGGACTGGCCGGTATGCGCCGACATCGACAGCACGTTGACGATCGAGCCGGGTGCCTTTTTCTCCAAGAGATGCGCCACCACGCCCTGCATCAGGAAGAACGGGCCGCGCACATTGGTGTCGAAGATCTGGTCGAAAAGCTTTTCCGATGTATCGACAAGCGAGCCGCGCGCAGAGGTGGCGGCGGCGTTGACCAGCGCGTTGATCGTACCGAAATGCGAGAGCGCGGTGGCGACCGCGCGCTTGCAGTCGGCAACATCGGAAACGTCGGCGCTGATGAAGATGGCGTCGACGCCTGATTTCTTGAAATGGGCGACAGCCTTGTCGCCCTTCTCCTGGGAGCGGCCGATGAGCGCCAGCGCCCGGCAGCCCTCGTCGGCCAGCGCCTCGGCGACGGCGAAGCCGATGCCTTGCGCGCCGCCGGTGACGACGGCGCGTGTGTTCGAATTGCGATCGGCGGATGCGCTCATCGCTGTGCTCCTACCTTGGGTGCGAATTTCTGGTTCTTACTTGTCGAGACGTACGGTCTTGCCCGTGGTCGCCGACTTCAGCGCCGCATCCGCCAGCCTGAGCGCCACGAGGCCGTCCGCGCCGCTCGGCGCCGCTTTCTTGCCTGATGTCGCCGCCGTGATGAAGGCGGCGATCTCGAGGGCATAGGCGTCGAGATAGCGGGTCATGAAGAAGTCGTGTAGCGGCGGGCGGGTGTAGCCCTTCTCGTTGGCGAGTTCGATCGATACCGGGCGCTGGTTTTCGGCCGCGACCATACCCTTCGAACCATGCACCTCGATGCGCTGGTCGTAGCCATAGGTGGCGCGGCGCGAGTTGGAGATGACCGCCTGCTTGCCCGATGCGGTCTCGAGGATGACGCTGACCGAGTCGAAATCGCCGGCTTCGCCGATCTTCTTGTCGACCAGCACCGAGGCATGGGCGCTGACCGCGACGGGCTCTTCGCCGAGCAGGAAGCGCGCCATGTCGAAATCATGGATAGTCATATCGCGGAAAATGCCGCCGGAGCGCGCGATGTAGTCGAGCGGCGGGGCGCCGGGATCGCGCGAGGTGATGGTGACCATCTCGACCGTGCCGATGGCGCCGTCGTCGATCGCCTTGCGCACGGCGGCGAAATGCGGATCGAAGCGCCTGTTGAAGCCGACCATCAGCGTCGCCTTGGCCTTGTCGACCACATCAAGGCATTTTTCGACGCGCTTGACATCGAGATCGATCGGCTTCTCGCAGAAGATCGCCTTGCCGGCCTTGGCGAAGCGCTCGATCAGATCGGCATGCGTGTCGGTCGGCGTGCAGATGACGACGGCGTCGATGTCTTTCGATTTTTCGATAGCGTCGATGGTGCGCAACTCGGCGCCATAGGCGCTCGCCAGTTCGCTCGCCGCCTTCTCGAAGGCATCTGCGACGGCGACCAGTTTTGCCTGGGGGTTGGAACCCACGGCGCGGGCGTGGACCTTGCCGATGCGGCCGGCACCAAGGAGGGCGAAGCGAACAGTCATGGAGATCTTCCTCTAGGGGATGGGTTCGAAGCACGGCGCCGGTCATGGGCGCTGGATGATTTTCCGGTCAAGACAAATCGACGGGAAGGCGATGACCATCGCCTCCGCGCCCGGCCCTCAGGCCGCGAGTTCCGCCTCCCCGGTCTTGGCGCCGGTGATGTAGGATACGATGTCCTGCCCGTCGGTGTTCTCCTTGCGCAGATTGGCGACGATGCGGCCGCGCCGGAACACCACGATACGGTCGCAAAGGTCGAACACCTGGCGCATGTTGTGGCTGATCAGGATCAGCGGCTCGCCATTGTCCTTCAGCGTGCGGATGATGTTTTCGACCTGCGCCGTTTCCTGCACGCCAAGGGCCGCCGTCGGCTCGTCCATGATGATCAGCTTGGAGGCGAAGGTCGCCGTCCTGGCGATCGCCACGCACTGGCGCTGGCCACCCGACATATGGCGGATGGTGTTGGATAAATTGGGGATTTTCACCGCCGTCCGGACCAGCGCCGCCTCGGTCGCCTTGCGCATGTATTTACGGTCGAGGATCGAGAATGGCCCGAGATTGAACAGCACCTTTTCGCGGCCGAGGAACAGGTTCGACGGCACGTCGAGATCGTCGGCCAGGGCCAGGTTCTGGAACACCGTCTCGATGCCCGCCTCGCGCGCCTCGATCGGGCCGGCGAAGTTCACTTCCTTGCCGTCGAACCAGACCTGGCCGCTGGTCCGTTGCTCGACGGCGGTGATCTGGCGCACGAAGGTCGACTTGCCGGCGCCGTTGTCGCCCATGATGGCGACATGCTCGCCCTTGCGCAGCTCGAAATTGGCGCCTTCGAGCGCGTGCACGCCGCCATAGCGCTTGGTGAGGTTTTCCGTCTTCAGGACGATGTCTGACATGGTCAAGCCCTCAATGCCCGCATGCGCTGGCGCCACTGGTCGAGAACGACCGCGCCGACGATGATCACGCCCTTGACCATCTCCTGATAGTAGGCGTCGAGGCGCAGGAAGGTGAAGCCAGAGATGATGACGCCGAAGATCAGCGCGCCGATCACCGTGCCGATGATGGAGCCACGGCCGCCCGACAGCGAGACGCCGCCGATGACCGCCATGGCGATGGCGTCGAGTTCGTACATCACGCCCATGCCGGCCTGGGCGGTGAGGTTCTTGGAGGACAGCACCACGGCGGCGAGCGCGGCGAGAATGCCGGCGATGACATAGACGAGGATCTTGTGGTTGGCGATCTTGATGCCCGACATGCGCGCGGCATCCTCGTTGGAGCCGATCGCGTAACAATGCTTGCCATATCGGGTGTAGGTCATGATCAGCTGGAACAGCACGGCCAGCGACAGGAAGATGATGACCGGCATCAGGCCCTTGCCGATTGCCGCGAAACTGTCCGTGGGAAACGAGATCGGCTGCCCCTTCGACCACCATTTGGCAATGCCGCGCGCGGTGACCATCATGCCGAGCGTGGCGATGAAGGGCGGGATGCGCGTGTAGGCGATCAGCGCGCCGTTGACGAGGCCGGCGAGCAGGCCGCAGCCGATCGCCACCAGCACCGGCACGATGACGGGCAGGTCGGTCCAGCCCTGGGCCAGGAACATCGCCTTGGGGTTGGGATTGCCGTTGACGGTCGCGACCTGGGCGAAGCTCATGGCGATCATGGCTGTCGCACCGACGATCGAGCCCGAGGACAGATCGATGCCACCGGTAATGATCACCTGCGTGACGCCGATGGCGATGATGCCGACGATCGACACCTGCAGGATGATGATCTGCAGGCGCGCCTCGTTGAAGATGCCGGCGACGTCGGCGCGGGTGTTGAACAGGAAGGAGTCGCCGAGGAAGACCCGGCCGATCAGTTCGAAGATGACGACGAGGATGACGAGCGCCAGTAAGACGTTGAATTCGGCCGGCCATGTGCGCTTCCTGGCGTCATAACCGACCCCGCCGACGCCGTGAGATGTTTGTGCCAATCTTCTATCCTCCGTCAGCCGCGGTCGTTCCTCGGGCACCGGTCGGCGTCGAGGGAAAGGGAGCGGCGCTGTCTGCGCGAGAGCGCCGCTCCGTATGTCCGCGGCTCAGTTCTTCTTCAGGAACTTGTCGATGTTGGCCGGTGTGACCAGCTGGAACGGAACATAGACCTTGTGTTCGACCTTCTCGCCCTTGGCGAGTTTCAGCGCTGCATCCAGCGCGCCGGCGCCCTGGCCGGCGGCGTCCTGGAACACGGTGGCGTCGAGGTCGCCCGCCTGCATGGCGGCAAGCGCGTCCTGGGTGGCGTCGACGCCGCCGACGACAACCGACTTCATGTCGATGTTGGCGGCCTTCATAGCCTGGATGGCGCCGATGGCGCTTTCGTCATTGTTGGCGATGACTCCGTCGAACTTCTTGCCGGTCGACAGCCAGTTGGTCATCAGGTTCTGGGCCTGGTCGCGGTCCCAGTTCGAGGTCTGCTTGTCGATGATCTTGATGAAGCTGCAGTCCGGCGTGGCTATCACCTCTTCGATGTCCTTGGTGCGCTGCACGGCCGCCTGGTTGGAAAGCTCGCCCATGATGACATAGACATTGGCTTCCTTCTTGCCGGCTTCCTTGAACAGGCGGCAGACTTCCTTGGTCTCGAGCGTGCCGGAATCGGCTTCGTTCGAGGCGACGAAGGCCTGGTTGTCGGGCAGCGTGTCGACATTGACCGGCTGGCGGTTGACGTAGACCAGCGGGATCTTGGCCGCGGCCGCCGCATCCGACATCGCCTGCGTGGCCGAGGTGTCGACCGGGTTGACGATGATGGCGTCGACGCCGGAAGCGGCGAAATTCTTGATCTGGTCAAGCTGCTTGGCGACGTCGTTCTGCGCGTCCTCGACCTGCAGCTCGACGCCGCTCATGCCCTTGGCTTGCTCGATCATGCCGTTGCGCAGCACGGTGAGGAAGTTGTCGTCGAACTTGGCCATCGAGACGCCGATCTTGGCGGCCATGGCCGATGAACTCATCAGCGCCGCGAAGGCGACGCCCAAAAGCAGTTTCTTCATTTTAATCTCTCCTCCACTTTGGTGTCCGGTTGCACCGATCTCTCCGGAATCCCCGATCTCCCCGGGGAATCTCTCCCTGCCGTCTCTCTCCCGGGGATGGCGCCTGCCGTTTGCTGCAACGCCAAAGCCTCTGTTTGAAACAGATGTTACGGAACGAAAGAACCAAAATGCATGACTGGTGAAATATTTATTCCATTTCGTCGGAAGGCGTCAAGGGCGATTCCAAACTCGGGCTCGCGATTTTCGGCCGGCTCTGATGGATTCTATCATTTCAGCGGGCCGGTTCATGACGGCGGATCGCTGAAGCGTCCTGTCGCTTCGTCGAAACGCCCTGTCTCTCGTCCTGGCGCGTCCCGGACCCGCTGCGCATTTCCCGAAATGGCGTCAGATGTTTTCCGGCAAATAGATGTCGAAGGGCAGGAAGGTCTGACCCGGCGCATTGGCCGCGCCGGCTTCGATGGCATGCGCCATCCGATCGACGAGCTCACGACAGAGCGCGGCAAGCGGCGTCGAGATCACCATGGTAAGGATGTTGTCGGCGAGCGCCGCGCGCGATTCGGCGTTGATCTCGTTGCAGACGACCACTGGCGTGTTGACGGGCTTCGCTGCCCGCAATGCCGAGACGGCGCCTTCCATGCCGCCGCCGGCGACGTAGCAGCCAACGAGATCCGGATATCGCGCCAGAAGATCGATCATCGCATCATGGGTTACCTGGTTGGCCTCCAGATTGACCAACGTCTCCAGCACGGCGAAATCCGGCGCATGCTCGCGGAAGAAGGAACGGAAGCCGATCTCACGCAGCTCATGGCCATGGAAGCGATGGCTGCCGACGAAGAGGGCGACCTTGCCAGGCGTCCTCGCCGCCCTGGCGATCATCCAGGCCGCGGTGCGGCCGACCTTGCGGTTGTCGAGGCCGACATAACCCTCGCGGACGCCAGCAGCGAAGTCGGACAGCAGGGAGAAGACCGGCAGCCCCCTGGCCTTTAGCGCCTCCACGACCGCGGTCAGCGTCGGATGGTCGGGACCGACCACGGCGATGGCCCGTGATTTCACCGCCAGCCCGCGCATCTGGGCGGCGATTTCGTCCGGGGCCAGGGAACTGGCGAAATCGACGGTCGCGACGCCGCGGAAGCGCTGCGATTGCGCGACCGCCAGTTCGAGTTCCCGCGCGAAATCGCCATAGAAAACGTCATTGCCTCGAAGCAGCAGGAAGCCCAGCCGATACTCGGGCAGTTCCTGGCGCATCCGCTGCTTGATCAGGCCGGCCGCGTGATAGCCGATCTCGGTCGCCGTCTCGTAGACGCGGCGCGCGGTTTCCTCGCGCACCGGCAGCCGATTGTTGAGCACCCGGTCCACCGTGGCGACGCTGACGCCGGAGACGCGCGCCAGATCTGATATCGTCGGCCGTTTCGCCATGATCGCCCTCGTTCGATTGCCCGACAGGCATACATCAACTTGATAGGAAATGATAGAAACTATCTTTGTGATGTTGAGTCTATCATGGCTCGGCGTTATTTCTGAGCATGGAGCCAGTTGTGATAGGCATTCGCATGGCGAATGCCCCTGCCTTGGGAGGCAATCATGTCCATAGCGCCGTCCCGGCGTGACTACAGCCTGATCGGCCGCGACGCCCGGCTTGCCGTCGAAAACGGCTTGTCGGCGGCGCAGTGGTATCACACCGACATTCCCCGCAAGCAGATGAAGGAGCTGATGCAGCGCTCCGATGGGCCGGCGATCCGCGACACCGCGATCTGGCTCGCCGCCCTCATCATCAGCGGCGCCGGCGGCGCCTGGTTCTGGGGCACGTGGTGGTGCGTGCCGTTCTTCTTCGTCTATGGCGTGCTCTACGGCTCGTCCACCGATTCGCGCTGGCACGAATGCGGCCACGGCACGGCGTTCCGCACGCAGTGGATGAATGACGCGGTCTATCAGATCGCCTGCTTCATGATCATGCGCAATCCGGTGACCTGGCGCTGGAGCCACACACGCCATCACACCGATACCATCATCGTCGGCCGCGATCCCGAAATTTCGGTCATGCGGCCGCCGGATCTGGTGCGCCTCGTCCTCGGCTTTGTCGGCGTGCTCGATGCGTGGCATGCGATGTCGGATATGCTGCGCAACGCCGCCGGCAATATCAGCGCGGCGGAAAAAACCTTCATTCCAGAGCAGGAGCAGAAGAAGGCGATCCGCATTGCCCGCATCTGGACGGCGATCTACGCCGCGACAATCGCGCTGGCGCTCTATACCGGATCGTTCCTGCCCTTGATGCTGGTCGGCCTGCCCAGGCTCTACGGCGCCTGGCATCACGTGATGGTCGGCCTGCTGCAGCATGGCGGTCTCGCCGACAACGTCACCGATCATCGGCTGAACAGCCGCACCGTCTACATGAACCCGATCAGCCGCTTCATCTACTGGAACATGAACTACCATGTCGAACATCACATGTTCCCGATGGTGCCCTACCATGCGCTGCCGAAGCTGCACGCGTTGATCAAGCACGATTTGCCGGCGCCGACGCCGTCGATCCTGGCCGGCTACCGCGAGATGATCCCGGCCTTCCGCCGCCAGCTGCGCAACGAGGATTACTTCCTCAAGCGCGAGCTGCCGCCGACCGCCAGGCCATACCGCGAGGACTTCCACAACGACGCCGTCGCCGCGGCGGCGGAATGACATCCACGACCGCAGGGGAGGACTGAATGAGCGATTGGGTCGAGGCGTGCTCCGCCGGTGACATCGATGAAGAGGACGTGATGCGCTTCGATCATGGCGGGCGCACCTTCGCCATCTATCGTAGCCCGGACGACGAATATTTCGCCACCGACGGCTTGTGCACGCATGAGAAGGTGCATCTCGCCGACGGGCTGGTGATGGACGACATCATCGAATGCCCCAAGCACAATGGCCGTTTCAACTACAAGACGGGCGCGGCCAAAGGCGCGCCGGTCTGCGTCAACCTCAGGACCTATCCGGTCAAGGTCGATGGCGGCAAAGTGCTGGTTCGGATCGGATGACCGGCATGGCACGCGGAATGGTGATCATCGGGGCCGGCGAATGCGGCGGACGGGCAGCACTCACGCTGCGCGATCTCGGCTATGACGGGCCGGTGACGCTGGTCGGCGACGAGCCGCATGTGCCCTATGAACGGCCGCCTTTGTCCAAGGATGCGATGGTCAGCGACGCGCCCGCGATCAAGGCAATCGCCAGCGACGAGGTCCTGGCCGAAAAATCGATCCGTCACGTCCATTCCGTCCAGGTCGTGGCGATCGATCGCGCGGCACATGCGGTGCGCCTGTCCGACGGTTCGGTGCTGCCTTACGACAAACTGCTGCTCGCCACCGGCTCGACGCCGCGCAAGCTGCCTATGCCTGGCCTTGGCGGGCGCTGCGTCTATCTCAGGACATTCACCGACGCGCTGGCCATTCGCACCCACCTCAGCGCCGGCAACCGCATCGCCATCATCGGCGGCGGCTTCATCGGCCTCGAGCTTGCGGCAGCCGCGCGCAAGCTCGGCGCTTCGGTCACCGTCATCGAGGCGCAGCCGCGCATCCTGATGCGCGGCGTGCCGGCCGAGATCGCCGAAATCGTCCACGCCGCGCATGTCGCCGAAGGCGTCGACATCCTGTGCGGCGACGGCATCGGATCCATCGCAGACGACGGCAGAGAGGTGCGCGTGACGCTTGCCGGCGGGCGCGAGATAGCGGCCGATCTCGCCGTGATCGGCATCGGCGCCGTGCCGGTGACCGCGCTCGCCGCCGAGGCGGGCCTTGCCATCGACAACGGCATTGCCGTCGACGCCGAGCTGCGCAGCAGCGATCCCGATATTTATGCCGCCGGCGATTGCTGCTCGTTCCCGCTCGCCGTCTATGGCGGCCGCCGCGTGCGGCTGGAAGCCTGGCGCAATGCGCAGGAACAAGGCGCGCTGGCGGCCAGGAACATGCTTGGCGCCGGCGAGGCGCATGCGGCGGTGCCGTGGTTCTGGTCGGATCAGTATGGCCTCTCCCTGCAGATCGCGGGATTGTCCGACGAAGGCAAAAGCACCGTGCGCCGCGACCTCGGCGACGGCGCCTTCATCCTGTTTCATCTGGCCGAGGACGGCAGGCTGGTGGCGGCGAGCGGCATTGGCCCGGACAATGCGGTGGCCCGCGACATAAGGCTCGCCGAAATGCTGATCGGCAAGCGGGCCAAGCCGGCGCCGGAGGCACTGGGATCGCAGGCGGTCAAGCTGAAGTCGTTGCTGGCGGCTTGAGCTGTCGCGCCAATTGTCGAAGTTGGCGCTGCGCCAACGCTGCGACGTCCGCTGCTCGCGCAGTCTGAAACCCAGGATTCGCGTCTAAAACAGTGCCTTCAGCTCCGGCAGCTTGTCGTTGACCAACCAGCCGTAATAGTTCTCCTCCGGCAACTTCACCGGCTCGCCGGCGGCGCGGCGCCTGTCGTTTTCCGCTTTCAGCGCATAGGCGCGCTGCTCGGGATTGCCGACATTGTAGAGCGTGGCGGTCAGCCCCGGATTGCCCGAAATGTCGAAGCCGGCGATGGACTTGTAAGCGTCGATCGACTTCCTGATCGTGGCGGCGACGTAAGGCAGCGTGAGGTCCGGATCCATGATCGTCTTGTAGACCGAGTTGGGATCGGAGACGTCGAGTTCCGGCAGCCCGGACACCTTGTGCACGAGATCGCTCATCTGCAGGGCGGTCAGCGGATTGAGCTGGCCAAGGCCGAAGGTCTGGCCGGCATAGTAGGGCTGGAAGAAGGTGGCGCCGAAACGGTTGTCGGGGAAATCCTCGCCGCCGACGGTCTTGCCGCGAAATGAACGGTTCCAGACCTGTTCGCGGCATTCCCACAGATCGTAGCTGTCCGAAATGGGGGCGCATTTCTTGAATTCAGGCCGCCGGACGAAATCGGTGATGTCCTCGCCGTCATAGGCGAAGGACAGTTTGCTCGAGAGGTAGGAGATCGCCTTGACGTAATAGGTCTGCAGCCGGTCATAGGCGTCGACATTATAGGTGTGCTCGCCGACGATGGCGCCGACGATGTGCATGGGATCGATGCCATAGGCGCTTGCCGCCTTCTTGATCTTGGCGCGGAGATCGGCGTCGTTCTGCAGCAGCGCGTAGACCTTGCGGTACTTCGCCTGGAAGGTGGTGTTGGTTGCCTGCGTGCGACGGCTGGAGGCGCCGGGAATGTCGGGCTGCTCGGCATTGCGGTTTCCCGCCGGCACCAATGTCGCCGCGTCGGCGGCGAACAGCGTCGCCACCAGCGTCAAGCCGAGAATGACTGGGAGGAGTTTCTTCATGCGCCGCCGCCTGCAAATGTTGCGGGCAAACTAGGTAAAGCTCAGGGTTGAGTCGAGAGCGGCCCTTCAGCGGGCAAGACGAAAGGTGGCCAGATGGTACCATCTGGCCACACATGATCCGGCCGCGGGAGAATCTCGCTCAACCCGTGCCGAAAGGATCCAGCGCCGTTCCTTACAGAATGAAGCGCGACAGATCCGTGTTTCGGGAGAGGTCGCCGACATGCTTCTTGACGTAGGCGGCGTCGATGGTGACGGCCGTGCCGTTGCGGTCGGGTGCGTCGTAGGAAATCTCGTCCAGCACCCGCTCCATCACCGTCTGCAGCCGCCGCGCGCCGATGTTCTCGATGCTGGCGTTGAGGTCGACGGCGACGCCGGCCAGCGAATCGATGGCATCGTCGGTGAAGGTGAGCTCGACGCCCTCGGTCTTCATCAGCGCGATATACTGCTTGATGAGGCTCGCCTCGGTCTCGGTCAGGATGCGGACAAAGTCGTCCTTTTCCAGCGCGCGCAGTTCGACGCGGATCGGCAGGCGGCCCTGCAGTTCCGGCAACAGGTCGGACGGCTTCGAGACATGGAACGCGCCCGAGGCGATGAAGAGGATGTGATCCGTCTTCAACGGCCCGTATTTGGTCGCCACCGTGGTGCCCTCGACCAGCGGCAGCAGGTCGCGCTGCACGCCTTCGCGCGACGGGCCGCCGGAAATATCCGACCGCGCCGCGATCTTGTCGATCTCGTCGAGAAAGACGATGCCGTCATTTTCCGCGGCGTCCAGCGCCCGGCGCACGACCTCGTCCTGGTCGAGCAGCTTGTCGGATTCGTCGGCCACCAGCAGGTCGTAGGATTCCTTCACCGTGGTCTTGCGCAGCTTGGTCTTCTTGCCGCCCATCGCCTTCGACAGCATGTCGTTGATGTTGAGCACGCCGATATTGGCGCCCGGCATGCCGGGAATCTCGAAGCCGGGCATGCCGCCATTGCCGGTGTCGGCCACCTCGATCTCGATTTCCTTGTCGTCGAGTTCGCCGTCGCGCAGCTTCTTGCGGAAACTGTCGCGCGTCGCCGGGCTCGCCGTCTTGCCGACCAGCGCTTCCAGCACGCGTTCCTCGGCATTGACATGGGCGCGCGCCTTGACGTCCTCGCGCATCTTTTCGCGCACCAGGCCGATGGCGATCTCGACCAGGTCGCGGATGATCTGCTCGACGTCGCGGCCGACATAGCCGACCTCGGTGAACTTGGTGGCCTCGACCTTGACGAACGGCGCACCGGCGAGCCGCGCCAGGCGGCGCGAGATCTCGGTCTTGCCGACGCCGGTCGGGCCGATCATCAGGATGTTCTTCGGCATCACCTCTTCGCGCATCTGGCCTTCCAGCTGCTGGCGGCGCCAGCGGTTGCGCAAGGCAATGGCCACGGCGCGCTTGGCGTCCTTCTGGCCGATGATGAAGCGGTCGAGTTCGGAAACGATTTCGCGGGGAGAAAATGTGCTCATATCACTAAATTCCACTTTGCCACTGCTTGATGGCCTCGAACGGATGCAGCAGCATGATCACGTTGAGTGTAAGATTGTCCCGGATGAGGTAGCCGGTACCCAGTTCGAAGAGGATGGCGAGGCTGATGATCACCCATATAGGTAGCCTTCGCGCCATCACAAATCCCAGCACCATGGCCAGTGTGTCGGACACCGAATTGACGATCGAGTCGCCGTAATAATCGAGCGAAATGGTGCCGGCGCGGTAGCGCTCGATGATGAACGGGCTGTTTTCGAGGATCTCCCAGCCACCCTCGACGAGGACGGCGAATGCCAGCCGCAAGCCGATCGGCGAGCGCGGGAACAGAAACCGGGCCAGCGCATAGAACAGGAAGCCGTGGATGATGTGCGAGAAGGTGTACCAGTCGGAAATGTGCTGGGAATTCTCCGAACTGTTGACCACGCCATGCCACAGCTTGACATAGCCGCAGGTGCAGATCGGCGGATGGCCCATCAGGTAGAGGGTGAGAGCCTGGGCGACGAGCAGGCCGGCGACGATCAGCAGCCCCATCCGCCAGCTGTCCTCGTAGGCCGAAAGGCCCTTGTCCTCGTTGGATGTGACCATGCCCTGGATTACCCCTCTTCCCCGTCTTCGGCATCGATCGCCATCAGCACGACGTCGCCATAGACCGATTGCCTGCGATCAATGGCCCGGAATCCGGCTTTTTCATAGGCGCGTATGGCCCTGGTGTTGGCGGGATCGGGATCGATGATGACGCGCGGCACGCCTTCCTCGAAAAGGTCCTCCACGAACTGACGTACGATGGCCGAGCCATGGCCGATGCCGATCAGTTCCGGCCGGCCGATCGAGACATCGATGCCCAGCGTGCCGAACGGCTGATCGGCATAGGGATGGCCGTCTTCCATATGCGGGTCATAGCTCTGCAGATAGGCGATCGGCTTTCCGTCGAGCTCGACGATCAGCGGCTCGACGGAGATCGAGTCTATGTGATCGGCAATCTCGGCGATTTCCGTCTCGGGATCGTCCCACCACTCCGCGACATGCGGCTGGGCGAGCCAGCCTGCGATCATCGGCAGGTCCTTCTTGGTGACCGGTCGAAAATCGTAGAGCACCACCCTCTCAGGCGGCATCGAGCGTTTCGACGACGAAATTGTTGTTGGTGTAGACGCAGATGTCGGACGCGATCTGCATCGCCTTGCGGGCGATCTCCTCGGCATCCTTGTCGGAATCCATCAGCGCGCGGGCGGCGGCGAGCGCGTAATTGCCGCCCGAGCCGATGGCCATGACGCCATGTTCGGGCTCCAGCACGTCGCCATTGCCGGTCAGCGCCAGCGAGACCGACTTGTCGGCGACCAGCATCATCGCTTCCAGCCGGCGCAGATAGCGGTCGGTGCGCCAATCCTTGGCGAGCTCGACGCAGGCGCGCGTCAGCTGGTCGGGATATTGTTCGAGCTTGGCTTCGAGCCGTTCCAGCAGCGTGAAGGCGTCGGCGGTGGCGCCGGCGAAACCGGCAATCACATTGCCGCCCTTGCCGATGCGGCGCACTTTGCGGGCATTGCCCTTCATGATGGTCTGGCCAAGGCTGACCTGGCCGTCGCCGGCGATCACCACCTTGTTGCCCTTGCGCACGGTCACGATGGTCGTGGCGTGCATGGTCAGATTATCAGACATTTCCTGGCTCCGATTCGCGCGATCCCAAAAAGGCGATTGGCGCGGTACGAGTAACTTCGATCGGCCATATGTATGCATGAGGCCAATGATTGCAAACGGCTCGATAGCGACCGGGATCGTAACTGGCAATCGCCGGATCATGCTGCTAGAAGGCTCTCGTTTTCAAGCCAGCGAGCGCTTGAGGCTCGTGAACCGGTCACGATCTGGACCACTGCACAAGGATAGAGCGATGGCGCCCCGTTCCGCCGATGCAAGCCGCAAGACCAAGGAAACCGACATCTCCGTGTCGGTCCATGTCGACGGCTCCGGCAAATCGGACATCAGCACGGGCGTCGGCTTCTTCGACCACATGCTGGACCAGCTGTCGCGCCATTCGCTGATCGATATCACGGTCAAGGCCAAGGGCGACCTGCACATTGACGATCACCATACGGTCGAGGACACCGGCATCGCGCTCGGCCAGGCCTTGACCAAGGCGCTCGGCGAGCGGCGCGGCATCATGCGCTATGCCTCGATCGACCTTGCCATGGACGAGACGCTGACGCGCGCGGCGATCGACGTCTCGGGCCGCCCCTTCCTGGTCTGGAACGTTGCGTTTTCGTCGCCCAAGATCGGCACGTTCGACACCGAACTGGTGCGTGAATTCTTCCAGGCGCTGGCGCAGAACGCCGGCATCACGCTGCATGTCACCAACCATTATGGCGCCAACAACCATCATATCGCCGAGACCTGCTTCAAGGCGGTGGCGCGCGCTCTGCGCGCCGCGCTCGAGCGCGACCCGCGCCAGCCAGACGCGGTTCCCTCCACCAAGGGTTCTTTGAAGGGATAGATTGATGGCCGCCTATGTCGTGATGGAGCCGCCCGGCCGCAGCGAGAAGGTCGAGACAACGGCCTTTGTCCGCGACGGCTTCGCCTGGCTCGGCCTCCTGGTGCCGCCGCTGTGGCTTGCCTGGCACCGGCTGTGGATCGAAGCGGCACTTGCCTTTGTCGTCATGGGCGTTCTTTCGATGCTTGGCCAGAAGCTTGGCCTCGGCGTCGCCGGCTCGCTTTTGTCCCTGCTCGTCTCGCTCTATGTCGGGCTGGAGGGCCAAGGCCTGCGCATCGCGGCACTGCGCCGCCGCGGCTGGCATGAATGGGGCGTCGTCGAGGCCGGCCGGCTCGGGGACGCCGACATGCGCTACGCCCTGGAGGCCGAGGGGCTTTCGGATGAAGCAGCACCCCCGCCGCCGCGCATCGTTCCGGATGCCGCCCTGGCGCGCCCGGCGCAGCCCGGCATGGCGCTGGGGCTGACCCACATTCCGGGCCGGCGCTGAGATGCGGGTTGCGATCATCGATTACGGTTCGGGCAATCTGCGCTCGGCCACCAAGGCCTTCGAGCGCGCCGCGCGCGAGGCCGGCATCGCGGCCGAGATCGATCTGACGGCGGATGCCGAGCGCGTGCGCACCGCGGACCGCATCGTCCTGCCAGGCGTCGGCGCTTACGCCGACTGCGCGGCCGGCCTGCGCGCCGTCGAGGGCATGTGGGAAGCGGTCGAGGAGGTCGCCATCACCAAAGGGCGGCCGTTCCTTGGCATTTGCGTCGGCATGCAGCTGATGTCGCAGCGCGGCCTCGAAAAGACCATCACCAAGGGTTTCGGCTGGATCTCGGGCGACGTCAAGGAGATCCAGCCTTCCGATCCGGCGCTGAAGATCCCGCAGATCGGCTGGAACACGATCGAGCTCACGCGCCAGCACCCGCTGTTTGCCGGCATCCCGACCGGGACCGACGGACTGCACGCCTATTTCGTCCATTCCTACCATCTCGATGCAAGAAACCCGGACGAGGTGCTTGCGGTTGCCGACTATGGCGGCCCGGTGACGGCCACCGTCGCCCGCGACAATCTCGCCGGCACGCAGTTCCACCCCGAAAAGAGCCAGGCGCTGGGCCTGGCGCTAATCACCAATTTCCTGCGCTGGAGGCCCTGAACATGATGAGCAAGAAGGGCGCTTGAACCGATGATCCTGTTTCCCGCCATCGATCTCAAGGACGGCCAGTGCGTGCGCCTCAGGCTCGGCGATATGGCGACCGCGACGATCTACAATGATGATCCCGCCGCGCAGGCAAAAGCCTTCGAGGAGCAGGGCTTCGAGTGGCTGCACGTCGTCGACCTCAACGGCGCCTTCAAGGGCCAGAGCGTCAACAGCGCGGCGGTCGGCGCCATCCTCAAGGCGACGAAGAATCCGGTGCAGCTTGGCGGCGGCATCCGCACGCTGGCGCAGATCGAGGACTGGCTCGACCGCGGACTGGCCCGCGTCATCCTCGGCACGGTGGCGGTGCGCAATCCCGACCTGGTCAGGCAGGCCTGCAAGGCGTTTCCGGGCAAGGTCGCCGTCGGCATCGACGCCAAGGGCGGCAAGGTGGCGGTCGAGGGCTGGGCCGAGGCCTCGAGCCTGGGCGTGGTCGAGCTGGCCAGGAAATTCGAGGGCGCCGGCGTGGCCGCCATCATCTAC
The DNA here is from genome assembly GCF_020165665.1 of Mesorhizobium sp. BH1-1-4. Lineage (NCBI taxonomy): Bacteria > Pseudomonadati > Pseudomonadota > Alphaproteobacteria > Hyphomicrobiales > Phyllobacteriaceae > Mesorhizobium > Mesorhizobium sp. BH1-1-4. The sequence continues at coordinate 3,253 of NZ_JAIUIN010000019.1, read as the reverse complement.
ACCGACATCGACCGTGACGGCGTGCTGAGCGGCATCAACTGGGACGCCACCATCGACCTTGCCGATGCGGTGTCGATCCCGGTCATCGCATCGGGCGGTCTGGCTTCGATCGCCGACATCGTGCGCATGACCATGCCCGACGCGCAAAAACTCGAAGGCGCCATTTCGGGCCGCGCGCTCTATGACGGCCGCATCGACCCGGCCGAGGCGCTGGCGATCCTGCAGGGCCGTCCGGCGATGGAGGCGCGGTCGTGAAGGTTTCGCTCATCCTGGCCTCCTATGACAGCGGCCACTATCATGGTGGCATGGGCCAGGGACCCGACGCCCTGATCTCGGGCGGGCTCGTCGATGCCCTGACCCTTGCCGGCCATGACGTCACGGTCGAGGATATCGGCCGGGTCGGCGACGACCAGGAGCGCGAGATCGCCACGGGCTTTGCCGTCTGCAACGCCGTCTCGGGCGAGGTCCGCATTGCCCGCGACAGGGGGCGGTTTCCCATCGTGCTGGCCGGAAACTGCCTGACGTCAGCCGGTGCCGTTGCCGGCGAAGGCGCCGACGCCATCATCTGGGCCGACCAGCATGGCGACCTCAACACGCCCGAGACGTCCGTATACGGCTTTCTCGACGGCATGGCGCTGTCGACAGTGCTCGGCCTGTGCTGGCGCCCGATGGCGGCGGCCATTCCCGGCTTCAAGCCGATCGATCCTTCGCGTTGCGTGCTTGTCAACGCCAGGGATCTCGATCCGGCGGAGGAAAAACTTCTCGAAACATTGCCGGTCATCCGGACGGAATGTCCCGGCGTGGGGCAAGCGACGGAAAGGCTGAAGGCCGCCGGCGCCAACAGCGTGCACATGCATCTCGATCTCGACGTGCACGATCCCCAGGCGCTGCAGGCCAACCGCTACGTCACATCAGGCGGACCGAACCCGGAGCAACTGCGCGACGCGGCCTGCGCCATGGCGCTCGCGGTGCCGATCGTCGGCATCACCGTTTCCGCCTACGATCCGGCCTTCGATGCCCAGGCCGACGTGCCGCCGCTGGTCGGCCAGCTGCTCAACGACCTGCTTGCCACGATAGAGGGCCGCTGATGCTGAAAGCCCGCGTCATCCCTTGCCTCGACGTCAAGGACGGCCGCGTCGTCAAGGGCGTCAATTTCGTCGATCTCATCGACGCCGGCGATCCGGTGGAGGCCGCCAAGGCCTATGATGCCGCGGGCGCCGACGAACTCTGCTTTCTCGACATCACCGCTTCGTCGGACAATCGCGAGACCATATTCGACGTCATCGCCCGCACCGCCGAACAATGCTTCATGCCGCTGACCGTCGGTGGCGGCGTGCGCCAGGTCGCCGACATCAGGAAATTGCTTTTGGCCGGCGCCGACAAGGTGTCGATCAACACAGCGGCGGTGAAAAACCCGGATTTCGTCGCCGAGGCCGCCGACAAGTTCGGCAACCAGTGCATCGTCGTCGCCATCGATGCCAAGAAAGTGTCCGGCCCCGGCGAGGCCGGCCGCTGGGAGATCTTCACCCATGGCGGACGCGAAAAGACCGGCATCGACGCCGTCGAATTCGCGCGCAAAATGGTCGATCGCGGCGCCGGCGAGATCCTGCTGACCTCGATGGACCGCGACGGCACCAAGGCCGGCTACGACATCGCATTGACCCGCGCGGTGTCGGACGCGGTGCGCGCGCCGGTCATCGCTTCGGGTGGCGTCGGCACTCTCGACCACATGGTCGAAGGCATTCGCGACGGCCATGCGGGCGCCGTGCTGGCGGCGTCCATCTTCCATTTCGGCACCTACACCATCGCGCAAGCCAAGGCGCATATGGCCCAGGCCGGCCTGCCGATGCGGCTGGACTCGCTCGGGGTTCGGCCCTAGAGGCTTCCGGCTAAGAGAAAGGCTCCTTTGGCCATGGCTGAATTTTCGTTCTCCGAACTGGAGGCAATCATCGGGGAACGCGCCCGTTCCGGCGACCCCGACTCGTGGACGGCCAAATTGTTCGCGCGCGGCATGGACAAGGCGGCACAGAAGCTCGGCGAAGAGGCGGTCGAGACCGTCATCGCCGCCGTCAAGGGCGACAAACAGGGCCTCGTTTCGGAAAGCGCCGATCTTATATATCATTGGCTCGTCGTTCTCAGCATCGCGGGCGTTCCGCTGAACGACGTGCTCAGGGAGCTCGAAAGCCGCACCGGGCGTTCGGGCATCGCCGAGAAGGCGTCACGGCCCAAGGGCTGACCGCGAGGGAGGGCAGGTATCTCGATGGATCAGCTCGCGCCAACCGAGAAATATTCCCCGTTTCGCTTTTTCTCGGCCGAGCAATGGTCGCGATTCCGCGCCGACACCCCGCTGACGCTGAGCGAGGACGAATTCCGCCGCCTGCGTTCGCTCAACGACCCGGTCGACCTCGCCGAGGTCACGCGCATCTATCTGTCGCTGTCGCGGCTCTTGTCGGCGCATGTCGAGGCGAGCCAGCTTCTGTTCCGGCAGCGCCAGGCCTTTTTCAATGCCGTCGACGTCGCCAAGACGCCGTTCATCATTGGCATTGCCGGTTCGGTCGCGGTCGGCAAATCGACCACCGCGCGCGTGCTGAAGGAACTTCTGGCGCGCTGGCCGTCGAGCCCCAAGGTCGATCTCATCACCACGGACGGCTTCCTGCTGCCCAACGACGTGTTGCGCCGCGAAAACCTGATGGAGCGCAAGGGTTTCCCCGACAGCTACGATGTCGGCGCGCTGCTGCGTTTCCTGTCGGGCATCAAGTCGGCGTTGCCCGATGTGCGCGCGCCGGTCTATTCGCACCTCACCTATGACGTCATCCCGGGCGAGTTCGTCACCATCGACCGGCCCGACATCCTGATCTTCGAAGGCATCAACGTGCTGCAGCCGGGCAAGCTGCCGCAGGACGGCAAGATCGTGCCCTTCCTGTCGGACTTCTTCGACTTCGCCATCTATATCGATGCCGACGAGAAGCTGATCCACAATTGGTATATTTCCCGCTTCATGCGGCTGCGCGAGACCGCCTTCCGCAACCCGGACTCCTTCTTCCACCGCTATTCGCAGCTGTCGGAGGATGCGGCCAAGGCAATCGCCGAGGGCCTGTGGACCAACATCAACCTGAAGAACCTGCGCGAAAACATCCTGCCGACGCGCGCCCGCGCCGACCTGATCCTGCGCAAGGGCGCCGACCACCTGATCGAGGAAGTGGCGCTGCGCAAATTATAGCCGATAGAACCGGGGGGGGGGGGGGGGGGCCCC